>JBBSIT010000465.1:0-4455 GCA_038231995.1 Acetobacterales bacterium
CCCTCGTGCCCGCGTCCATCCCGGCCACAGGCAGCACCAGCGTGTCCGGCGGCAGCAAGGAGCGGATCGCACGGAGCGGCGCCGGGCTGGACCACTGGTCGGGAATCAGCTTGTTGGCGTCGGCGAGGTCGTCCAGCAGCGCGAACGCCTCCGCCGGCGTGAAGAAGCCCGGCACGGCCAGCAGCCCGCGCGCCTTGGCCGCCCGCACCACGGCCGGGTCGGCATGCGGCGTGACGATCAGCCGGCCGCCCGCGTCGGCGACGGCGTTCACCTCCGCCCCGCGGCGCACGGTGCCGGCGCCGATCAGCACGCGGTCGCCGAACCGGCGCGCCAGCGCCTCGATGCTGCGCAGCGGCTCCGGCGAGTTCAGCGGCACCTCGATCACGACCAGCCCGGCCTCGACTAGCACGTCCCCGATCGCCTCCGCCTCCTCGGGCCGGATACCGCGCAGGATCGCAACCAGCTTGCAGCGCGCCAGAAGTGCTTTCAGCTCCACGATGCGTGCTCCCCGATCGCCGCCAGGCCCCGGGCGGCAGCCTCGCCCTCGTCGAGGCTGGCCCGGCCCCCACAGATCTCTATCGCCCGCGCGTATCGCGCGCAGAGCGCCGCGGCGCCGATCAGGTGCACCGCGGCGCCGACTGGCATGGCGCTGCGCACCTCGTGGCCGATCAGCAGACCGGACAAATAGTCCGCCGCGTTCGCATCGGCCAGCCGGCCGAACAGCCCCAGCGCGCGCACGCCGAACAGGTGGTGCAGCAGCCCGTCCGCCTCGCCCGCGCGGACCACGCCGCGGTCGAACGCCACAGGACTCCCGTCGCCGTCCCGCATCATGCGTCCCAAAATCGTGTGTCCGCGCAACGCGGCGAACGTCTCGCCGGTCAGGTGCGTCGTGAACCCCTCGATCCGGCCGCCGGACACGCGCGCCCATTTGGAGTGGCTGCCGGGCAGGCATACGAGCCCGGCTTGCGTGGACGCGCCCAGCACCTGCGTCTCCTCCCCGCGCATCACCTCCGGCACGCCGTGCGGGTCCGCAGCCGAAAGGCCCGGCACCAGCAGCACCTCGGCATCCCCGAACGGCACGGACGCCAACCCAGCGGCGAGCTCTGCCAAGCCGGCCGGGCAGGGGACATAGGGCGCCTCGACCCAGCCCTGCCGGCTGCCCACCATTCCCGACAGCAGCACGCGCCGATTGCCTGCCGCGATCCAGTCGCCTGCCGCGTCCCGCAGCACGTCCGAGAAGCGCCCGGCCTCGACCTGCAGGATGCCCCGCGCCGCCTCGCGCCGCTCCAGCACCGCGCCGTCCGCACCCAGGCGGTAGGCACGGAAGCTGCTCGTCCCCCAGTCCACCCCGATCATCGCGCCGCCTCCCGCCGCCATCCCTGGCACGACCAGCGGCCGTTCTCCAGCCCGCATCAGCAGATCAGCCCACGACCATCGCCGTGAACGGCCACACATAGGCCTGCAGCATCACAAGCAGCCCGACCAGGAACGCCAGCGCCAGCGAGTGGAAGAACACGAAGCGCAGGATCGTGCCCTCCTGGCCGAACCAGTTTGTGGCAGTGGAGGCCACCACGATCGACTGCGCGTCGATCATCTTGCCCATCACGCCGCCCGAGGAGTTCGCCGCCGCCATCAGCACCGGGGACAGGCCGAGCTGCTGCGCCGTGATCTTCTGCAAGCCGCCGAACAGCACGTTGGACGCCGTGTCGGACCCGGTCAGCGCCACGCCCAGCCAGCCCAGCATCGTGCCGAACAGCGGGAACAGGAACCCGGTCGACGCGAAGGCCAGCCCCATGGTGGCGTCCAGCCCGGAATACTTGGTCAGCGTGCCCAACCCCAGCATGGCCGCGATCGTCACCAGGCTCAGCCGCACCTTCCAGATCGTCCGGCCATACTCCACGAGCAGCGCCCAGGGCGAGAAGCGCATCAGTAAGCCGGCCAGCACGGCCGACAGCAGGATGCCGGTCCCGGTCATGGACAGGATGTTGAACGCCCATATCGCCGCCTCGGGCGACGCGGCTTCCACCACCGGCGGCGACTTGATCACGCCCAGGTGCAGGCCGGAGATCGGGAAGCTCGTGGTGTAGATCCCGTTCAGCGCCGCCCGCACGCTGGGCAGCCCCCAGGCGAACACGAACACCGTCAGGATCAGCCACGGCATCCAGGCGCACCCCAGCTCGCCGCGGCTCAGCGGCCCATGGTCCAAGGTGACATCCGCGCCGACCGCCAAGGGCCGGGTCAGCACCAGGCCGGCGCTGGGGTCCTTGCCGCGCAGCCCAGGATTGGTCCAGATCTGCGCTGGCTGCCAGATGCGCAGGAAGCCGACCAGGCAGCCCATGCAGACCAGGGCCGAGATCACGTCCACCAGCATCGGGCCGATATAGTTGCTGACCAGGAACTGCGAGATCGCGAAGCTCAGGCCGGTGACCAGCACGGCCGGCCAGATCTGCGCCATGGCCCGGAACCCGGCGAACGCCCAGATCAGCCAGAACGGCACCAGCAGGCTGAAGAACGGCAACTGCCGCCCGATCATGGACGACAGCTGTTGGAGGTCAATGCCCGTCACCGCGGACAGCGCGATCACCGGGGAGGCGAGGGCGCCGAACGCCACGGGCGCCGTGTTGGCGATCAGCGACAGCCCGGACGCGGCCAGGGGCGAGAAGCCGAGGCCGATCAGGATGGCGGCCGTGACCGCCACCGGCGTTCCGAACCCGGCCGCGCCCTCGAAGAACGCGCCGAACGCGAAGGCGATCAGCAGCAGTTGCAGCCGCCGGTCCGGCGTCACGCCGGCGATGGCCCGCTGTAGGATGGTGAAGCTGCCGTTGGCGACCGTCAGCCGGTACAGGAAGATGATGTTCAGCACGATCCAGCCGATCGGGAACAGCCCGGAGAGTATGCCGAGGCCCGCCGCCCGAACCGCCATGCCGCCGGGCATCCCGAAGGCGAAGGTGGCGCACAGCACGGCGACGACCAGCGCCGAGATCGCGGCCCAGTGCGCCGCGATGTGCAGGAACGCCAGCGCCACGAGCATGACGACGACGGGCAGTGCCGCGAACGCGGTCGAGAGGGCGATGTTGCCCATCGGGTCGTAAACCTGGTTCCAGGTCATTGGGACGCCTCCATCATGTTGTGCCGGGCTGCCCGGCGTTGGGGGAAGGGTTCAGGCCGGCACGGGATCAGCGAGGGCGGGCGCCTCCTGTGCGAGATGCTCGATGCCGGCAGGCGCCGGGCCGCCGGTGGCCCAGTCCAGCAGCTCGGCCGTATGCACGACCGGCAGCCTTGTGCCGGAGCCGATCTGCGTCATGCAGCCGATGTTCCCGGCCGCGATCAGGTCCGGCCGGGTCCGCTCGATGTTGGCGACCTTGCGGTCGCGGAGCTGCCCGGCGATCACCGGCTGCAGCAGGTTGTAGGTCCCGGCCGAGCCGCAGCAGAGATGCCCCTCCGGCACGTCCACGACCTCGAACCCGGCGGCCGCCAGCAGCCGCTTCGGCTCGGTCCGGACCTGCTGCCCGTGCTGCAGCGAGCAGGCGCTGTGGTAGGCGACGCGCTGGCCGGTCGGGATGACGGGCGCTTGCAGGCCGATCTCGGTCATCAGCTCGGTGATGTCCCGCGCGAGGGCGGAGACCGCGCGCGCCGGCCCGGCCAGCGCCGGGTCGTCGCGGAACATGAAGCCGTAATCCTTCACGGTGGTGCCGCAGCCGGACGCGTTAATAGCGATCGCGTCCAGCCCGCCGGTCTCGATCTCCCGCGTCCAGGCCAGGATGTTGACGCGGGCGAAGTCCCGCCCGCCCTGGCCGAGATGGTGGTTCAACGCGCCGCAGCAGCCGGCGCCCGGGGCCACGACGACCTCGCAGCCATGCCGGGTCAGCAGGCGTATTGTGGCCTCGTTGCTATGCGGCGCCAGCACGCGCTGCGCGCAGCCGCTCAACAGGGCGACGCGCCGGAGCCTCGGGCCTTGAGCGGGGAAGACCTGCGGACGGTCCACGGCGCTGGACGCAGGAACGCGGCGGGGCGCCAGGGCCAGCAGGACCTTCAGCTGAGCCGGCATGAGCCGGGCGAATGGCTGGCCGAGGCTCGACCCCAGCAGGGCCAGCCGGAACAACCCCGGCCGCGGCAGGACGAGGCCCAGCAGCCGGCGCAGATATCGCTCCGGCCAGGGTCGGACGTAGGTCTGCTCAATGTGGTGCCGGGCGTGATCGACGAGGTGCATGTAGTTCACGCCGGACGGGCACGTCGTCATGCAGCTCAGGCAGGACAGGCAGCGGTCGATGTGCTTGACGACCTTCTCTGTCGCCGGGCGGTCGTTCTCCAGCATGTCCTTGATGAGGTAGATGCGCCCGCGCGGGCTATCCAGCTCGTCCCCCAGCAGGGCGTAGGTCGGGCAGATCGCGGTGCAGAAGCCGCAATGCACGCAGGTGCGGATGACCTTCGCGACCTCGGCCGTATCTGAGTCGG
>JBBSIT010000466.1:0-4451 GCA_038231995.1 Acetobacterales bacterium
AGCGCGCCACTGGCCTTCTGGTTCGCCGACAACTGGTGGCGTCATCGCTGGGAAAGCAGGCCCACCAGACCCTCTGCTGATTGGCGTATGGCGCACGAGATGATGGCGATCGGCCATGGCAACGCCTGGCCCAACGTGACGCTCTGGGGCGACCGCGAGCGAGTCATGCTGATCAGCAAAGCTGATGCTCCCGGTATCGTCGGACCAGTGCGGTTTTTGACCAATGCGATCACCTATGCTTCGGCCGCGGAGTTCGAGATAGCGATTGACGCGATGCTTGAGCGTGCAGTCCATATTGTTCCACATGCGCAACTTGCGTCTCTTCTGGCGCTGTTGGGGGCGTTGCGGGATGAACGGGATGACCCTAATATCTCTGCCTGGCGTCGTCTGGAGGCGGTCAACAGCTATCAGCCTGATCAGGCTCCGGAGCGTTTGATTGAGGACCTCCTGACGTTGGAGGATCGCTTCGCGGCCGCCGATGTCGAGGAAGCATCTGCGTCAGCAGCGGGCGAGGCTTCCGCCGAGCGGTTGAACGCCGCTCTGGCATCCGCAGAAAAGGGCGCGAGAGTGGACTTCTCCGCGGCTCTGCGGATGGCACACCCTCACGCACTCGCTGCCGAGCGCCTGGAGCCCTGGGTTATGGCGGAAGCCTCGGCACAGGTCGTGCGGAACGCATTGGGCCGAGGCGTCGCTCCGCTGCGGAAGGGCGCTTTGTCCGAACTGCTCGGCATGTCCCCCAGGCATATGGAGTCCCAGCTAACTCCCCAAGCCGCCCCTTATGCCCTGCGACTTGCACAACCAGGCAAGGCCCAGGTCGTGTTGCTCACCGCAAAATGGGCACACGATCGACGCTTCCAGGCGGCACGCACGTTGGGTGACGCCATCTGGAGCGAATGCTCAGCGCTGGGCGTGGTCTCCACGCTCGGCTCAGTCCGTCAGAAATTCCAACGCGCCTTCGCTGCCGCGCTGTTGTGCCCGGTCGAAGGACTTCTTGAGTTTCTCGACAGCGCTGCCCCTAGCGATGAAGACATTGCTGAGGCGGCGCGTCATTTTCACGTCAGCGAGAAAACAGTGCGCTCCGTGCTCGTCAACAAACACATCATCGAACGCCACCGGCTAGGTCGCCCGCTGGTTGATCCCCAGGATTCTCTGCCGCTTGATGCACTGGCCGAAGCCGCATAACCATTTGAGAAAGTGAGCGTAGACTATATCGCGGTTGAGCGACGCAGGGCTTGCAATGAAGCCTCTCGTCCAACGCGATAAGGGCGACCGTCCGTGATCGACCGCTTCGGCCCATAGCTCGCCCGGAAGCGGCCAGTCCGCGTCCGGCCAAAGCCAGCCAGAGGCGCCCACTTGGAGTTGATCGTTTCGGATGTCTGCTTCGGAAGGTTGATCGGACTATCCGCGCGCCGACCGCAACAGCCGGTGCTCGCAGCCTGGGTCCGACCTGAAGGCCGGGAGGGCTGGCTGCGTCGTGCGAAAAAACTCCCATCAGGCATCGCTGTCGTGCTGGCCGGCCGGAACGGTGTACGTTCCTCTCCTGAGGCGTTCACCAGCTTCTGGCGCGTGCTGCGGCGATACTGCGCTCGGCGATCACCACCATAGCTGGCAGCGCCGCCGGCCTCCGCCCGGCCAGGAGTTCGTGCGCCAGCACCGCGCAGTCCTGCCAGCGACCGTCAGCCGGCGTGGCTTCCCCGGCGCCACCGTGCAACCAAAGCATCGTCAGCAGCAACCGCTCCGCCCAGATTTCCCGCCGCACCGGCAGAATTTCCTCCAGCACGCGCTGGACGGCCACCTGCGGGTTCAGCCGGGCGGTGCCGCCGGCCAACGGCCGGATTGACGCGTCGTCCTCGAACCACGACTGCACCATCGGGTTATTTGCCACCCAGGCGCCGCTGCGCTCCAGCGACGCGGCGATCGCGTCCGAACTGAGCCGCTTCGCCTCCAACCCAGCGAACCGCCGCTCGATCTCCGCGGCCACGTCCAAGCCGCGATCCTTCCAGTCAGCCGCGCCGATCGTCTCGGCAATCTCGACCACCGCCACGTGCGGCAGGGTTCCAATCGCCAGGCCACGCGCGATGTGATGCTGCACCATCACGTCCAGATAATCGCGGCCCGTCGCGGCCGTCGGTGTCCGCCGCCGGGATTCTCGGAACGCCTCGTCGATCTCGCGCCGCGCCAGCGATGGGTTGCACCAAGCGTCTCTGATGCCAAAGTTCTGCTTCAGCAGCAACCCGGCGAACAGGCCGGTTCGTCCCTTCGGCGTGGTAACGATCAGGCTTTGTGCGCCGGAGCCGTCGATGATGGAACTCTGGACCGCCAACGGTGGCGCCGGCGCCCATTGCGCGCATTCCACCCCCTTCAGACGCGCCTTGCGCACCAGGCGATCAATCGCCTCGCGTTCAACCGCCGATACCCAGTTGCGCAGCAGCAAGGTGCGCCGCAGCATCACTGGTGAGATCGTCTCCAGGCCGGCAACCTGCTCCAGCACGGCGATCGCCGCCTCGCGTATCGCCGGCTCGGGATCTAGCAGCAGCAGCGGCACCGCTTCGCGCAGCACCGGATGCGGCGACAGGCCGAGTTCATGCACCATAAACGCGCGCATGTCGGCGGGTATCAGCGTGCCGGTCTCGGCCAGCCCTTCCACCACCATGAACGAGCTTTCGGCCGAGCTGGCGAGGTCATTGAGCAGGCCGCGGAACTGCTGCGACAGTTCCTGCGGCGTCGTCCCGAGTGTCATTTCCGGCGTTGCGTCGGCGGCGGCCGCGGTTAGGGCTTCGGTCATCTCCGGCCGAATCGGCACCTTGGCAACCTTGAGCAGGTTGAACAGCTCGAACCAGTCGGATTCCGGCAGGGTCCTGGCTTGAGCCAGCGCGACCAGCTTTTCCTGGTAGGCGTCGAGCATCTCCTGCGCCCAGTCGTGGCCGCGTTCAAACCGGTATCGGATCAGTTCCAGTTGGTTGGCGAGCAGCCAGTGGCAAGCCGTCATCACCGCCTCGTCGCGCCTGCGGGCCGTGCCAGCAGTCACCGCGGCCTCGAACAGCGGCCACAGACTTTGTGGACGGCTTTCCAGCCAGGCCTGGCTTGCGGTCTCAAGCGACGGCGCGCCGTTGCGGCGTAGCTCGTCGGCGACGGTGCGTACCAGCGCCTTTACGTCGCGCCTATCGGCCGCGGTGGGCGGCGAGGGCACAGAGGCGGATGGATCGGAGGGCCCGTTCCTCCGGGCTGCCTCCGTGCCCGCCGCGCTGGCCGGAAGGACGTGAGCCAGATCCTCCAGAGCCGCCTTCAGCATGGTCTCGGCCGGCAGGTCCGACTCGTCGTTCAGCCATTCGCCGGCTACGGTGATAGCCACCCGGATGTCGCCGCTGAACCGCTCCACCTTGGCCGCCCGCAACTCCGCCATCTCCGGCAGGTAGCGCAGGCGCAGCTCCGCGCCGAAGCGGGCACTGCGCAGATCGACCTTGAAGCTTTCAGCATCCGGCAGAGTGGAGAGGGTCAGCGTCACGCCGTCGTGCTTCCAGATTGCAAGCGCGCGGCCCTTGCGCAGTTCGGTGGCCCGTCGGGATGGGCGCTGATAGTCCTCGCTCCCGGCTGGATCGGCGAAATAGGACTCGAGATGCAGCTCGGCGAGGCTGATCAGCCGGAAAACGAGGAAGTCCCGCTCGAGGCCGCTCTGCCAGTCGGATGCCGAAGGAATGGTTGGTGGTGGCATAACTCGGTGCTTTGCCAGAAAGGGCGACGGCACACCACCCTGGCTCTGGCGTCGCACCAAGCCTGCACGCCCTGCGCCGGCATGCGATGTCTCTGGGGCTGCGCGGCAGGAACGGCGCCGGCCATCAGGTCGGGTTGTCGTCACTGCTCTTCCTGGCCGCGGGAGAATCACATGTCTTTTCGACGGCCGCCGGCGGTTGCCGTCAATCGCCCGGCATGGCACGCTATTTCGGCCGCTCGGCCGAATGCTCGTGCAACTTCAGAGCGGACATTCCACCCAAACGGCCCATCCGCCGCTCTTGGTGGTTAGCAGCCGGGCCGCTCTGGGACATCGAGAGGTCGAACCGGACATTCGGTTTATGGCGGTAGTTGGCCGATAGCGGCCCGGCAGCTTCGGAGCAGGTGGTGCGGTGGAGCGGACATTCAAACAACAGGCAAACCAGTAGGCGGGAGAAGGTAGCCGCTCGGATCGGTCCACGGTGAATTGTCCTGTGCAGCTTGACGAGTAGGTCCCGTCAGCAATTGCCGGCGATGATCTTTGCTCCGAACCGAACTCGGTAATCCTGCGGCGTTGTCGCAAGGAGCCGTGCGAAGCTGCGCCGCAGCGTTTCATCCGATCCGAAGCCGCAGCGTGCTGCGATCCGCTTGGCGGGTAATTGCGTTCGAAGCAGGAGGTCACGGGCCGCTTCGACGCGCAGGTGCTCGACGGAGCGGGCCGGAGTCATGCCCGTCGCGTCGAG
>JBBSIT010000467.1:0-4444 GCA_038231995.1 Acetobacterales bacterium
CACTGGTCGGCCGTGGCGTCCCCGGCGGCGATGCGGGCCTCGAGCGCGGTGGCGACGGCGGCCCAGTCGTTGCGGCGGCCGGCGTCGGCGGCGCGCTGCTCCGCCTGGCGCCGCGCCTGGGGCGTGCCGCCCGCGGGCTGCCGGGCCGTGAGCTGGGCGGCGTAGGCCTGGCTGTCCCGTTCCAGGCCGGGCGGCTGGAAGTCCTGCGCCCGGACTGTGCTGGAGAGCAGGACGAGGACGAGGACCAGCCAGCGCATGGGGAGCCTTATGGTTTGAAGGCGGGCGGTTCGGCAGCGTGGGACGCGAGTAGATCACGGATCTCGATCAGCGTCGCCTCGGTTTGCGTGAGCGCTGCGGGCGATTCGGCTTCCTTGGCTTTGAACCGGCTGAGCGCCTTCACGACCCAGAAGATGGCGAAGCTCACGATGATGAAACTGATGCAGGCGTTCAGGAACACGCCGACGTTGAGCGTCACGGCGCCGGCCCGCTGGGCGGCTTCGAGCGTGGGGAAGGTCTCGCCTTTCAGGGTGATGAACACGTTGGTGAAATCGACCCCGCCGAGCAGGAGGCCGAGGAGCGGCGTGAAGATGTCCTTGACCAGGCTGTTGACGATGGCCGTGAAGGCCGCGCCGATGATGATACCGACGGCGAGGTCCACGACGTTACCGCGCAGGATGAACGCCTTGAACTCCCCCACTCAGCCGGGCGTCGCGGGAAGATGGATCGGTGCTTTCATGGCCTCCTCCGGGTTGACCCGGGAAGCCTAGCGCCCCTGCAACGATCAATTCCAGTGTCAATGCAGGCCGCTTGTCCTGCGAATGTGCCCTATTGTTGGGCATTTGCCCGGATTCAGCGCGGTAGATCGCTGATGCTGCTGCGGATCACGCTGCCACGGCGTGCCGACGGACCCGCTGATCTACCGCTTCTACGAGTTGGTCAGCGTGTAGGGCACGACCTGGAAGGACATGATCCATGAGGAGTTCGGCGACGGGATCATGAGCGGGATCGACTTCGGCATGGTATTGGAGCGGCAGCCCGACCAGAAAGGCGACCGGGTGCGCATCACGATGTCGGGGCACAGGGCTAGCGTGTCCGCGCCTGGTCGGCGACAGGCCGTAGCGCGTCGAAGGCGGCATCGGACGTGAACATCCGGCGGGCGCTGTGGCCGACACCTGGAATCACGGCCAGGCGCCAGTTGAACGCCCATCCGCGCTGCCTGGCAGCCAATTCCGCCTCCTGGAACACGTTCTGCCCTCGCTCGAACCGGTTGCCGCCCTGCTCTTCGGCCTCTTCGTTCGTGGCGAGGTGGCGCGACCCGGTGTCCTCGCGCCCGAGCAAGACCGTGATGCGGGTGGCGAGATAGCGCCGCAGCGCCGCAGCGCCCTGCGCCGGGCCGAAGACGCCGCCGAAGCCGTACGGGGCCGCGACGTCCAGCGTCGGCCGCACCCAGGTGGACGGGTTGGCGATGATGGTTTGTGTTGCCTCATCCTGACCGAACGCCGCGACCCGGCTGAGGAACTGCGCGCCGGCGGAGTGGCCGAGCAGCGCGTAGGGGAGGTCGGGCCTGCCCTCCCGCTCCCTCGCCCATGAGGCGAGGCGCGGCACGAGGTTCACGGTCCAGCTTGCCTCAGGTTGCACGACGCCGCCGCGAGCGATCCCGCTGCGCTGGTAGCGCCAGGCGGGGAACCGCGCCTCGTCGAACAGGGGCGCCGCAACCAGCATGCAGAAGCGCTGCCCGAGCGGGATGGCGTCGTCACGATACGGCCCCGCGTTCCGGTCCACTCCATGGAAGACGAGCAGGATCGCGGACACGGAGCAGCCGCTTGGTTTATAGGTGAAGACCTGGAGGGGAACGCCGTCCAGGTCCGCGGTCTGCTGTCCGCTGCCAGTGGGAATGGCGACGTTCGCCGCACCTTGCCGCGGGCCGGTCGCTTGGGGACCTTCCTGGGCCGTACACGCCGCCAGACCAGCAACCGGCGCGAGGAACGCGGCTGTCCACGCCAAGCGCAGCAACGTCGTGATCATCTGATCTCCTCACGGTGAATTAGGGATCGCCAGCGCGACCGCGTGCCATATGGCGGCCGCCATAGCCTCTGCGTGCGGGGCCAGCTCCAGCGCCGCGATCTGCCGCCGAGCGTCGGCTGGGTCAGACGCAGCCGACGCGCAGCATCCGACACGCTGCTGCCGCGCAGCACGGCCAAGGAGGACTGCCAGGATTGTCAGCCTGGTTCTGCCATGCGCGCACGTATAGCCGAGCAAGGCCTTTGCAGAATTCCTGACGCGGGCATCGGCCTGAAAACCCGGGTCAGCGGCAAAAGTCTCAAGTTAAGATGTCGGCTGCCTGCTGCTCCGCTTCCACGGTGCTACGCCGCGCCGGCGACATAGGCCTTGAGGCTGTCCACCTCCTGCTCCTGCTGCTCCATGCGCGTCTTCAGGAGGTCGCCGATGCTGACGATGCCGCAGATCCGGTTCCCCTCCATGACGGGCAGATGGCGGAAGCGGCCGTTCGTCATCACCGCCATCGCCTCCGGCACCGTCATGGCGATGGTGGCGGTCCGCACGTTGCGCGTCATCAGCTGATCGGCCGTCATGTCGAGCGTCGGCGCTCCGTTCGCGACCAGGCTTCGCACGACGTCTCGCTCGCTGATGATGCCGAGCAGCGCGCCTCCGTCGTCGAGCACCAGCATCGCGCCGATACCCCGGGCGGCGAGCTGCCGCGCGACCTCGGCGATCGTCGCCGTCGGGCTGACATGGGCGACCTCGTGCCCCTTGTGCTTCAGGATGGCTGCAACCGTCATGGCGGTGTCCTCCGGATGGACGTGGAAGCTTGCCCGGAGACGGTCCGGGATTGCAACCACTGGGTGTGCAGGCGCAGCAATCAGCCGAGCGAAGCCGCGATCCGCTCCGCCTCGGCCAGGTCCTCCGGGCTGTTGGCATTGAAGAACGGATCGACCGGTAGAATCGGCCATTCGACCTCGGTGATCCCGTGCGCCGCGGTGAACGCGTCGATCTTGCGCAGCCCGCCCGTGAGCGCCGTCCGCAGGCTCGGTGCGATCGCGACTGGCCACAGCGCCGCCACGGGGTGCGTCCAGCCGCCCGAGGCGGCGCAGGCGAGCGCGGTCCCGGCGGCCCGGCGGCCGGCGTGCAAACGTTCCACGAGATCGGCGGGCAGGAACGGTGCGTCGCCGGGCACGCTGAGCACCCACTCCGTGCCGGGACGGCGCTCTGCCCACTCCAGCCCGGCGAGCACGCCGGCGAGCGGGCCGGGATAGTCCGGCAGCGGGTCGGGCACGACCGGCAGGGCGTACTCGGCGAAGCGCGAAGGGTCGCCGTTGGCGTTCAGCACGAGGGAGGCCACCTGCGGGCGAACCGCTTCCACCACGCGGGCAAGCACCGTCCGCCCGCCGACCCGGCGCAGCGGCTTGTCCCCGCCGCCCATCCGCCGCGCCAGGCCGCCAGCGAGGATCAGGCCGACGGTATCAGTCCTCAACGGACGCCTTCCGGCGGTGGCGCGGCGCCTCGTCCTCTCCCGCGCTGTCCAGGTCGAAGACGATCCGCTCCTGGCCGGACAGCGCCAGGAAGCGCGCGCCGCGGGCGCGGCCGATCAGGGTCAGCCCGACCTGGCGCGCCAGCTCGACGCCCCAGGCGGTGAAACCGGAGCGGGAGACGAGGATCGGGATGCCCATGCGCACGGTCTTGATGACCATCTCCGAGGTGAGCCGGCCCGTGGTGTAGAAGATGGTGCCCTCTGCGCTGGTGCCGGTGCGGTGCATCCAGCCGGCCACCTTGTCCACCGCATTGTGCCGGCCGACGTCCTCCATGTAGGCGAGGATGCGGTCCTCCCGGCACAGCACAGCGCCGTGGATCGCGCCGGCTTCCAGGTAGAGCGACGGCACCGTGTTGATCTGCCGGGTCAGCGCGAGCAGCCAGGAGGTGCGGATGGCGGCGGGCGGCAGGGTCACGCCCTCCAGCGCGTCCATCAGGTCGCCGAAGGCAGTGCCCTGGGCGCAGCCGCTGGTCAGCACCTTCTTCTTCAGCTTCTCCTCGTAGTTGGTCCGCCGCTCCGTCCGCACGACGACGACGCCCAGCTCGTCGTCGTGGTCGATGCCGGTGATGGTGTCGTCGCGCCTCAGCATGCCCTGGTTCAGCAGGTAGCCGACGGCGAGGTCCTCGGGGTAGTCGCCGACCGTCATGGCGGTGACGATCTCCTGGCCGTTCAGGAACAGGGTCAGCGCCCGCTCGGTCGGCACGGCGGTCTCGACGGCGGCGCCGTTCTGGTCGATGCCGGTGACGCGCAAGGTGAGCCGCGGGTCGGCCGGGTTGGGCAGCACCGGCCGGTCCATCAGGCGCGGAACTCGATGGTAGCGCCGAACGCCTGGGACGCCGGCACGACGAGGCCGCCGCGGCGCTCGGCCAGCCCCGGCAGCCCGCGCAGCACCTCGCC
>JBBSIT010000468.1:0-4443 GCA_038231995.1 Acetobacterales bacterium
GCAACCACCCCCTGCGCATCTGGTGCGTCACCCTGGACCCAGCCGGCCGTCGTCCAGATCGGCGCCCACTGGGCCTGCGCCGCGCCCGTGACCAGAACAGTCACTGCCGCGGCCCACGCGAGCGTCGAAGTGATCCGTTGGAGAACGATGCGAGAGGCGCACGAGAGGCCACGACCTCCCACCGTCCGGCCCTTCACCGAGTCATCTTTCGAATAACCCGACTGTGCTGTCCAAATTCTTCTCATCGTGACACTTCGTCCCTTTGGAATTGATCCGGGCTCGGTGGACAGCGGATAGGAGGTGCCTCCACCTTCTATGGCCGACGCTGGCGAAACGCTCACCAACGCTACAAAGACCAGCGCTGCAACCGGGTCTGCGCTGACCGCCCGGCGGCGCGTTCATCTCGGCGACCGTGGTGCTGGCCGCCTGGAAGCGCCGCCGGGCGATCACTCATTCAGCAGGCGCGGGCAACCACCCGCATCGAGCGACCGGAAGGCCTGGTCGCCCGGCACGGTATCGACCAGGCGATAAAGGTCCCATGGTCCCCGGCTCTCGGCGGGTTGCTTGACCTCGAACACGTACCAGTCGTGCACCATCCGCCCGTCCGGGCGCAGCCGGGCATTGCGGACGACGTCGTCCTGGATCGGCACCCGGCGCATCCGGCGCATGACGGCCTCCGGGTCCTTGCCGCCCTCGGCCGCGACGGACTTGAGATAATGCAGCGTCGCAGAGTAGAGGCCGGCCTGGTTCTGCGACGGCATGGCGCCGTGCCGGGCGCGGAACCGCTCCGCGAAGCGACGGGTGCCGTCGTCGATGTCCCAGTAGAAGCCTTCGCTGAGCAGCGTGCCTCCTGCGGCCGGCAAGCCCAGGCCCTTGATGTCCAGCACCGAGAGGTAGAACGCGACTAGGCGCTGCCGTCCTCCCTTGCGGCCAATCCCGAACTCGGCCGCAGTCTTGATGGAGTTGACCGTGTCGGCCCCGGCGTTGGCCAGCGCCACGATGTCGGCGCCCGACGCCTGCGCCTGTAGCAGGTAGGCCGAGAGGTCCGTGCTGGGGAACGGGTGCCGCACGCTGCCGGCGACGACGCCGCCGGCCGGGGGGATGATGCCGAGCGCATCGGCCTCGAACTGATGGCCGAAGGCGTAGTCGGCGGTCAGGAGGAACCAGCGCGTGCCCGGCGTCGTCAGCCGGCGGCCGACGCCCCCCCACGTGGGCGTAGGTGTCCCACATCCACTGCACGAGGTGCGCGGGCTGGCACGCATCGCCGGTCAGCCGCGCCGTGCCGCCGGCGAACAGCGCCACGCGGTTCTTCTCCCGCACGAACGGCGCCATGGCGAGTTGGATCGCCGCGTTGCCCATGTCGATCAGGGCGTCCACGCCGCCCGTGTCCACCCAGGCCCGCGCGGTGGCGAGCGCCACGTCGGCCTTGTTCTGGTGATCGGCGGAGACGATCTCGATCCGCATGCCCCGGCACTCCGCGGCCAGGCAGTCCTCCGACGCCATGCGCACGGCCATCACCGACCCGGTGCCCGCAGCATCCGAGTAGACGCCCGAGAGATCGGTGAGCACGCCGAGCTTCACCGGCGGCGGCTCCGCCGACCCCGTCGCGGGCAGTACGGTCACGAGCAGCCCGAGCGCCAGCGACGCGAAACGCGAAGTCCCGATGACCCTGCGCATTGATGTTACCCCTTAATACCTTCGCGAATTCTCTACGGGACCGTGCCTATCCGCGCAGGCGCGGGAACAGCGCCACTGCGTTGTCGTGCAGCACGCGGCGCCGGGTCGCGTCGTCGAACAGCGCCGTCCTGTCCATCTCGCCCGCGAGCCGGGTCACGATGGGCAAGGGCGTGAACGGCCAGTCGCTGCCGTAGAAGATGCGGCCGGGATCGGCGATCTGCAGCAGCGCGGGTGCCAAGCGCGGCAGCGGATAGCCTGCGAGGTCGTAGTAGAGGCGCTGCAGGGTCGCGTAGAAACGGTCGGGATCGACCGGGTTGGTCAGGCCGATCGCGGGCGAGAGGCCGACGACACGGTCCGCCAGCACCGGCACTGCAGCGCCCGCGTGCGGCACGATCAACCGGATGTCGGGGAAGCGGTCGAGCGTGCCGGTGAGCAGCAGGTTGGTCACCGCGCGGGTGGTCTCGAACATGAACTCGATCATCGGCCGCGGGTAGCCGAGCGACAGGGTCTGGCAGCACGGGCAGGTCGGCGAGGTCGGGTGCATGAACACCACCGCGCGCCGCCGGTTCAGCTCGGCGAACAGCGGGTCGAGCCGCCGGTCGCCCATGTACATCCCGTGATGGTTCGTCTCCACGGCGACGCCGTCGGCTTTCAGGGTGTCGAAGGCGTACGTGGCCTCGGCCAGGGCACCGTCGATGTCGGGCAGCGGCAGAGAGGCGAACAGGCCGAAACGGCCGGGATGGTCGGAGACGGCTTTGGCGCCTTCCTCGTTCACCTCCCGCGCCAGCTTGCGGGCGGCGCCGTCGTCGCCGAAATGCACGCCGGGCGAGGAGATTGAGAGCATGGCGGTGCGGATGTTCAGCCCATCCATCATGCCGAGCGCGGCCCCGGTGTCCCAGCGCGGCAGGCCGGGCATGCCGTCGGGGTGCTCATGGCCGGCCGCCGCGGCTGCCTGCCGGTAGCCGGCGGGCAGGTAATGCGCGTGCACGTCGATGTGTGGCTGGAGCTGCGGCGCGTCCGGGGTTTGCGCCCGCACTCCGGTGCAGGACAGGGCGGCGCCGCCGAGCAGGCTGCCCAGGGCGGCGCGTCGGCCTACATGTTGGCGTGAGAACATGGTGGAACTCCGAGATTTCGCGGCAGATTGCGGTTGGCTGTGAGAGCGACGCTCGTGCGGCTCAGCCAGGATAGGCGCCTCGCGCATGGTCGAAGTGCTGCACGGTGACGCCGGTGGGCATCAGCACAAAACGATCGAGGTCCTTCCCGACGACCAGGTCACCGGCCCAGCTCGTACGTGCGCGCCGCTCAATCTCGGCGTCGTCGGGCCGCGGGTTGTTCTCGTCCGACAGCTCGACGATGTGGCTGAACGCCGCCATGCGCGGTTTCGTGTGGGTGAACACGAGTCCGGCCTCCTCGGGCGTGGTGTGATGGTCCAGGATGGTCCGGATGTAGGGCGCGTCGAGGATGGGCTTCGGCGCGAGGCGACCTCGTGCACCAGGAGGTCCACGCCTTGTCCATGCGCGATCAGGTTCTCGTCGAACCGGGTGTCGCCGGAGATCAGGACCGAGCGTCCGCGATAGTCGATGTGGTAACCGTAGGACGGTTTGATCAGCGGGCCGTGCTCCACCGCGAAGGCCGTGACGGTGACGCCGTCGCGCTCGAACACCACGCCGTCGGCCGCGAACTCATGGGCGGCGAGCTGGGTGTGGAGGTCCGGCACGTGCTCGTCGTCCAGGCGGATGCGCACGTCGTCGGCGAACGCGGCGCGCATGGTCGCGGCGATGTGGCCGATGCCCGGCGGGCCGTAGATGTCCAGCGGACGCGTCCGCCTCCCGAACGACGGGGGCAGGTAGCTGGTCATCCAGAGGTCCGGCAGGCCGTTCAGGTGGTCGGAATGGAAATGCGTGATGAACACGGCGTCCACCTTGCCCAATGCCACACCCACCTGGTTCAGCCGGATCGTGCAGCCGCGCCCGGCATCGAACACCAGGTTGAGCCCGCCGGCCTGAATCAGCGTGGACATGCTGTAGCGATCGGCGCGCGGCACCGGCGACCCGGTGCCGAGCAAAGTCACCAGCATCGCGTCCGGCGGCGCGGCGGCCGGTGCCGCGCTGGCTTGCGCCCTCGCGGTCGCCGGCGCCAACCCCCAGCCGATGACCGCGGCGCCGGCGCCCAGCAACGCTTGCCGGCGGGAGAGACGGTCCTGCTCATGCGGCATGGCCAGTCTCCTTGCAGCCGACATCGTTGGCGCCAGCGCCTTGCCAGCCATGCGACCGCAGGCTGCTCAGCAGTGAATCGACGAGCCCCGGCAGGTCCTCCCGCTTCCTGACGCCGCCGAAGACGTAGAAATCCGGACGGGTGATCATGGCCCGGATGCCATTCTCAAGCATGAACGGCAGGTATTTCGCGTCGAGATCGACGGCCGCGTCCGGGTCGAGCCCGCGGATGGGCCGGAGGCGGACGATCTTCGCGCCGAGCTGGTCGAGCGCTTCGAGCTGGTCCTCCCGCAACGCGCGCCGCGGCTCCGCATCGATCGAGATCAGGGCGAAGCCCAACCCCATGAGGTCGTCCCAGCGGCCCTCGCGACCCTGGTAGGCGATCGTGCCATGCGGCCCCAGCAAGCCGGCCGGAGAGGAGGGTTCGCCGTCCGCCCCGCGGTGCAGCAACCCGTCGATCAGATGCGGGAAGGGCGGCGGCGGTGGCGCCGTCCCTTCGAGGTAGACGCGGTCGCGCGCGGCCGCGGCCGCCGGGGTCGGCACGCAGATAAGC
>JBBSIT010000469.1:0-4442 GCA_038231995.1 Acetobacterales bacterium
CTCACGGCGGCGGAGCAGCTCATCACCGCCAATCCGGGGCTGACCGCGATCTACGCGACCGGGGAGCCGGCGCTGCTCGGCGCCGTCGCCGCGGTGCAGAGCCAGGGAAAGCAGGCCAGCATCCGCGTGTTCGGCTGGGACCTGACGGCCCAGGCCATCGCCGGCATCGACGAGGGCTTCGTCATCGCCGTGGTGCAGCAGGACCCGGCGGCCATGGGCGCCGCCGGCGTGGACGCGCTCATGCGCCTGCAGGGCGGCGGCGCCGTAGAGCCGCAGATCGCCGTGCCCGTGACGATCGTGACCAAGGACAATGTCGGGCCGTACCGCGCCGTCTTCCGGTGAAGGATGCGCCGCCGCTGGTCGAGCTGCGCGGCATCCGCAAGTCCTACGGCTCGATCGAGGCCCTGCGCGGCGTGGACCTCGACCTCCACGCGGGGGAGTGCCTGGGCCTGGTCGGCGATAACGCGGCCGGCAAGTCCACCTTGACCAAGGTGCTGGCCGGGACAGTGCTGCCCGACGCCGGCGAGATACGCCTGGCCGGACAGGTCCTGCCCCGCGCCGGCCCGGCCGAGGCCCGCGCGCGGGGGATCGAGATGGTCTATCAGGACCTCGCCCTGTGCGACACCGTGGACGTCGCAGGCAACCTGTTCCTCGGACGCGAGATCACCCAGCGCGGCCTGCTGGACGAGGGCGCCATGCGGCGCGAGGCGCGGCGCGTGCTCGACGGCCTGGGCATCCGCATCCCGCAGCTCTCGGCCCGGGTCGCCGGGCTGTCCGGCGCGCAGCGCCAATCCATCGCGATCGCCCGGGCCGCTGCCTTCGACCCGCAGGTGCTCATCATGGACGAGCCGACCTCGGCGCTGGCGGTCGGCGAGGTCGAGGCGGTGCTGGCGCTCATCAACCGGGTGAAGGCATCAGGCGTAGCCGTCGTGCTGATCACCCACCGGCTGCAGGACCTGTTCCGCGTCTGCGACCGCATCGCCGTGATGTACGAGGGCCGCAAGGTGGCCGAGCGCGGCATCGGCCAGACCAGCCTCGAGGACCTCATTCGGCTGATCGTCGGCGAGGGCGCCCCGGCGTGAGCGGCGCGCGCGCCGATCCGTTCCACTGGCGCGATTGGGCGGCCGGGCACGCGCAGGAGCTGTCGATCGCGCTGTTCCTGCTCGCGTGCTGCGCCCTGTTCGGCGCCGGCACGGACGCGTTCCTGACCGCGGGCAACCTGCTGAACCTGGTGCGGCAGGCAGCGCCGATGCTGATCGTGGCCACCGCCATGACATTTGTGATCACCACGGGCGGCATCGACCTCTCCGTCGGCTCGACGGTCGCGCTGACCAACGCCGTCGCGGCGCTGGCGCTGCAATCCGGACTGCCCTGGCCGGCCGCCATCCTGGCCGTGCTGCTGCTGGGCGCCCTGATCGGCGCGGCGCAGGGCTGGTTCGTGGCGACGCAGGCCATCCCGTCCTTCATTGTGACCTTGGCCGGACTGTCGGCGCTGCGGGGGGCGGCGCTGCTGCTCACGCAGGGCTACTCCATCCCGATCGCGCCGGGCGCGTTCACCAGCATCGGGCGCGGCTGGCTGCTGGGCGTGCCAGTGCCGGCGGCGCTGGCGGCCGTGGTAGCGGCGCTGGGCTTCGTCGTGCTCGTCCGCACCCGGTTCGGCCGGCAGGTGGTGGCGATCGGCGCCAACGCCGAGGCGGCCCGCCGGGTCGGCATGCCGGTGCGGCGCGTGACGGCGACGGTCTATGTGCTCACCGGGCTCGCCTCCGCCCTGGCCGGCCTGGTGATCGCGGCCCGCCTCGGGTCTGGCTCGTCCAACGCCGCCGTGGGCTTCGAGCTGGACGCCATCGCGGCCGTGGTGCTGGGCGGCACGGCGCTGGCGGGCGGCCGGGGCTCGGTCGCCGGCACGGTGCTAGGCGCGCTCACCATCGCCGTGATCGGCAACGGGCTGATCCTGGCGCACGTATCGCCGTTCTTCACCCAGATCGTGACCGGCGCGATCATCCTGGCGGCGATCTGGCTCAACACGCGGCTGTTCGCGCCGCGATCTCGGAGGCGCTGATGCTCTCGCCCGCGCATGTCCGGTCCGGCCAGGTGATGACGGTGCTCGGCCCCGTGCCGGCGGCATCGCTCGGCGTCACGCTGATGCACGAGCATCTGCTGAACGACTGCCGCTGCTGGTGGCACCGCCCGGCCGAGCCGGAGCGCGCGTATCTCGCGCAAGCGAAGGTGGCCGCGCCGATCCTGGGCGAGCTGCGCATGGACCCCTTCGCCTGCCTGGACAACTGCGCGCTGGATGACGAGGCCGCGGCCATCGCGGAGGTGCGGCAAGCGGCCGAGCTGGGCTGCCGCACGGTCGTGGACCCGACCTGCCGCGGCATCGGCCGCGACCCGGCCGCCCTGGTCCGCATCGCCCGCGCCACCGGCCTCAACGTGGTGATGGGCGCCGGCTACTACCTGCAAGCCTCGCATCCGCCGGCGCTGGCCCAAATGAGCGTTGAGGACGTGTGCGACGAGATCGTGCAGGAGGCGACGGAGGGCATCGACGGCGTGCGGATCGGGTTGGTGGGCGAGATCGGCGTCTCGGCCGACTTCACGGCAGAGGAGGAGAAGTCGCTGCGCGGCGCCGCCCGGGCCGCGTCACGCACTGGGTTGCCGTTGATGGTCCACCTGCCCGGCTGGTTCCGCCACGGCCACCGCGTGCTGGACATGACCGAAGCGGAGGGCGCCGATCCCGCGCATACCGTGCTGTGCCACATGAACCCGTCCGGGCACGATCTCGCCTACCAGGACAGCCTTGCGCGCCGCGGCGCGTTCCTGGAATACGACATGATCGGCATGGACTACTGGTATGCGGACCAGCAGGTGCAGTGCCCTTCCGACGACGAGAACGCGCGGGCCATCATCCGGCTGATCGACGCCGGGCATCTCGGGCGGCTGCTGCTGTCCCAGGACGTGTTCCTCAAGATGATGCTGACCCGGCACGGCGGCTTCGGCTACGCCTACGTCCAGCGGCACTTCCTGCCGCGGCTGCGGCGCCTGGGCCTCGGGCAAGGCGAGCTGGACGCACTGGTGGTGTCCAACCCCCGCAGCGTGTTCCTCGCGCAAGGATGACGCGCGAGATGGACCCGACTGAACCTTCCCCGGTCGATGCTGCCCTGGCCCATCTCGGCCGGCTCACGGCTGCCGGGACGCCGCCGGAGCGCGTCATCCAGACGGTGGGCGAGATCGTCGCGGGCTGGGCCGGTGAGCCGGACATGGACGCCGAGACCGCCCGGGCGCGTACCGAGCGGCTCTGGGACAGCCTGAGCAAGGACGCGGCCGACCTGGAGGAGCAGATCAGCGACACGGCCGGGCCCGATGTCCAGGCGCTGGCAGGCGCCAAGCGCATGCTGGCTGCGCTGCAGGCCGCAGTCGCGGCGCTCGCGGCCGCGCACGAACGGCTATAGGGCGGGGCGGCTAACGAAGCGGCAAGCATGTCGCGTCAGGATGAGGGGAATGGTCCCCTTGCCAGTCACGGCGCCTGTGCCCAGCCTGCCGCCGGTCACGCCGGCAATCCCTATCGCGGCGCTGCTCGCCCAGGCGCTGCAGCCCGGCAGTGCGGCCGAGATCGCGGCCACCGGCGGCCCGATTGACCTGGTGTCGCTGTCGCCCGCCGCGTTGCACCAGCAAATCATGGACGCGCCGGGCATCGCGATACAGCAGCTCGGCTCCCTGCTGCAGGAAGTCGAGCAGATCACCCAGCTCACCAGCAGCGCAGCACCGCTCGCGATGGGCGAACTCGCGGCCGAGATCGGCGCCGCGGCCCGTGAGCTGGGCGCCGGTGTCCAGGCGCTCCTCCCGTCGCTAGGCGAGATGCAGGCCCCATTGCAGCGCGCCGGCGCCGCAGCGCTGCGTGCGCCTGAAGCGCTGGCGTCCAGTCTCGGCCAGACTGGCGCCGAGAATGCAGGCCCAGCGCCCGCATCCGCCCACATTCTCGCCGCGTCCGCCCCTCCGGCGCTGCCCGGCTTCGGCGACCTGCCCGCGGATGCTGTGCGTGACGCCGGACCGGACCACGCGGCGCCCCCTGCCGACCCCGGGCGCGAAGCGCAAGCCGCCGCCGGCGTGATGCTGCGCAGCGCCGCCGACACGCTCAACCGGATGCAGCTTCGCCCGGACGCTGCCGCCACCGCTCAAGCCTGCAGCCCGGGATGCGACATCGCCTGGTGCGAAGCGCAGATCGCCCTGGCCCTGGCCCAGGTCGCGCGCACATCGCGTGTCATCGAGGTCCTGCCTCCCGCGCCCCGCAGGCGTCGGATCACGGCACTCCTGGATCAGCGCGGCATCAGGCCGGCCGGCGCGCACGGCCGGTACGGGACGCTGGCCTTGCTAGTGCTGCTATGCGTCGCAACGGCCTTGCTATGGGCGGTGAGCCGGCTGGACCTGACCCTCGCCCGCATCGCCGC
>JBBSIT010000470.1:0-4430 GCA_038231995.1 Acetobacterales bacterium
CATCTCCGTATGGTAGCACGCCCAACCCCGGCTCGGCCGGCCGCGGCCGGAGCGGCGGAGATAGCGGACCAAGTCGCCGTCCGGGTCCAGCACGCACAGCTTGGGCACGTCGCACGCCGCCAGGCCGCGCTGCCGGCGCGCCTCCCGCAGCAGGTGCTCCGGCCGGAACACCGACGGCTCCCTGTGGTCGTCCCCGCGCCAGCCAGCGGCCATCCCGGTTTGCGCTTCAGCTCAGCCGGGCTTTGAGAACCTCGTTCACCAAAGCCGGGTTGCCCTTCCCCGCCATCGCCTTCATGACCTGGCCGACGAAGAAGCCGAACAGCTTCTCCTTGCCGGATTTGTATTCGGCGAGCTTGTCCGGGTTGGCGGCGAGCACCTGGTCCACCGCGGCCTCGATCGCGCCGCTGTCGGTGACCTGGCGCAGGCCGCGGGATTCGACGATGGCGGCCGGGTCTTGGCCGGTTTCGACCATGGCCTCGAACACCTCCTTGGCGATGCGGCCGTTGATGGTGCGGTCGGCTTGCAAGTCCAGCAGCTCGCCGAGATGCGCCGCCGGCACCGGGCTGTCGGCAATGGTCCGTCCGGTCCGGTTGAGTGCGGCGAAGAAATCGCCCGTGACGAGGTTCGCCGCCGCCCGCCCGTCCCGCCCGCGCGCGACGCCCTCGAAGAACTCCGCCGTCTCCTGATCGGCCACCAGCACGCCGGCGTCGTAGGTCGGCAGGCCGTACTCGGCGACGAACCGGGCGCGCTTGGCGTCGGGCAGCTCCGGCAAGCCTGCGCGCAGCTCCGCCACCCATGCCTCGTCCAACACCAGCGGCAGCAGGTCGGGGTCGGGGAAGTAGCGGTAATCGTGCGCGTCCTCCTTGCTTCGCAGGGAGCGGGTCTCGCCGCGCGCCGGGTCGTAGAGCCGCGTCTCCTGATCGACGGCGCCGCCGTTTTCCCAGACCTGCACCTGCCGCGCCGCCTCGGCCTCGATCGCCTGCATGACAAAGCGCACGGAGTTGACGTTCTTGACCTCGCAGCGCGTGCGGAACGGCTCGCCGTGCTTACGGACGGACACGTTCACGTCCGCGCGCATGGAGCCCTCCTCCATGTTGCCGTCGCAGGTGCCGAGGTAGCGCAGGATGGTGCGCATCTTGCGCAGGTAGGCGCCGGCCTCCTCGGGGCTGCGCAGATCCGGCTCGCTGACGATCTCCATCAGTGCCACGCCGGAGCGGTTCAGGTCGATGAGGGAGCGCGCCGGGTCCTGGTCGTGCAGCGACTTGCCCGCGTCCTGCTCCAGGTGCAGCCGCGTCACGCCGATCTGCTTGGTGACGCTGCCTTCGAGCTCGATCTCGACGGTGCCCGCGCCGACGATGGGGTGCTCGTACTGACTGATCTGGTAGCCAGCCGGCAGATCCGCATAGAAGTAGTTCTTGCGGTCGAACCGGCTGACCAGGTTGATCCGCGCGTCCAGCCCCAGCCCGGTGCGCACCGCCTGCGCCACGCACTCCGCGTTGATCACCGGCAGCATCCCGGGGAACGCCGCATCGACGAAGCTCACCTGCGAGTTCGGCTCCGCGCCGAAATCGGTCGCCGCACCGCTGAACAGCTTGGCCCGGCTGACCACCTGCGCGTGCACCTCCAGCCCGATCACGACCTCCCACGCCCCGGTCGAGCCCTCGATCGTGTAGCTCATGCGCGTATCTCCGGCAGATGGGTGAACCCGGCGGCACGCTCGATCGCCGCCCCCACCGCGAACACCGTCTCCTCATCGAACGGCCGGCCGATCACCTGCAAGCCGAGCGGCAGCCCCTGCCCGTCCAGCCCCGCCGGCACCGAGAGGCCCGGCACGCCCGCCATGCTGGCCGGCACGGTGAACACGTCATTCAGGTACATGGCGACCGGGTCGTCCATCTTGTCGTCCTGCGCGAAGGCGGCCGAGGGCGCCGTGGGTGTCAGCAGCGCATCGACCTGGGCGAACGCCTCGGTGAAGTCGCGCAGGATCAGCGCGCGGACCTTCTGCGCCCGCAGGTAGTAGGCGTCGTAGTAGCCGGCCGACAGCACGTAGGTGCCGATCAGCACCCGCCGCTTCACCTCCGCGCCGAACCCCTCGGCACGGGTGTGCTCATACAGCTCCGTCAGGTCGGCGCCGTCCGCCCGCAGGCCGAACCGCACGCCGTCGTAGCGCGCGAGGTTGGACGAGCACTCCGCCGGCGCGACGATGTAGTAGGTCGCGAGACCGTACTTCGTGTGCGGCAGCGACACATCGACGAGCTCGGCGCCTTCCGCCCGCAGCCAGTCCAGCCCTTGGTCCCACAGCCGGGCGATCTCGCCGGGCATGCCGTCCGAGCGATACTCCCGCGGCACGCCGATGCGCAGACTGCGCACGCCCCCGCGGGTTGCGGCGGCGAAGTCCGGCACCGGACGATCCGCCGAGGTGCTGTCCTTCGGATCGAACCCGGCCATCGACTCCAGCAGGATCGCGCAGTCCTCCACCGTCCGCGCCACCGGCCCGGCCTGGTCGAGGCTGGACGCGAACGCCACGATGCCCCAGCGCGAGCAGCGCCCGTAGGTCGGCTTCACCCCGACGATCCCGGTGAACGACGCGGGCTGGCGGATCGATCCGCCCGTGTCCGTCGCCGTCGCCCCGAGCGCGAGCCGCGCGGCCACCGCCGCGACCGACCCACCGGAGGACCCGCCGGGCACGAGCTTCGCCCCGTCCGCCCGCGTCCACGGGTTGGTCACCGGGCCGTAGGCGCTGGTCATGTTGGACGAGCCCATGGCGAACTCGTCGAGGTTCGCCTTGCCCAGGAACACCGCGCCGTCCCGCAGCAAATTCGCCGTCACCGTGCTCTCGTACGGCGGCACGAAGCCTTCCAGGATGCGGCTGCCCGCCGTCGTGCGCGTGCCCTCGGTGCAGAACAAGTCCTTGATCGCCAGCGGCACGCCCGCAAGCGGCCCGGCGTCGCCCCGCGCCAAGGCCGCGTCGGCCGCATCCGCCTGCGCGCGCGCCAGCTCGGGTGTGACCGTGATGAACGCGTTGAGCCGCGGGTTCAGCGCCTCGATCGCGGCGAGATGCGTGTCGGTCAGCTCGCGCGCGCTGAACTCCCGCCGCCGCAGCCCGTCACGCGCGGCGGCCAGAGTCAGCCCGGTCGGCATCATTCCACGACCTTCGGCACGGCGTAGAAGTCGCCCACCCGGTCCGGCGCGTTGGCCAGCACCCGCTCGGGATAGCCCCCGTCCGTCACCGCGTCCTCCCGCATCCGCAGCGCCATCTGCGCGGCACCGGTCAGCGGCGCGACGCCCTCCACATCGACCTCCTGGAGCTGCTCGATCCAGCCGAGAATGCCGTTCAGCTCGCCTTGCAGCAGGGCGACGTCCGCGTCCTCGACGTGGATGCGGGCGAGCCGTGCGATGCGGCGGACGGTCGCGGGATCGAGCGACATGGGTGGAAGGTCCTCGTGCGGTGCGATGGAGAGCGGGATGCTATACCGACGCCCATGCCCCAGTTCAACCTGACCGAGTTGCGCGCGAAGCTGACGCCGGGCCAGCGCCTGCTGGGCCTCGACCCCGGCGCGAAGGTGATCGGCATCGCCCTGACCGACGTGGGCCTGCGCCTCGCCACCCCGTTCGGCCGGGTGCGGCGCGGCAAGCTCGGCGCGAACGCCGCCGAGATCGCCGCCATCGCCCGCGCGCAAGGCGCCGGCGGCCTGGTCGTCGGCTGGCCGCTCTCGATGGACGGCACGATGGGGCCTGCGGCCCAGGCCGTGCGCGACTGGGCGCGGGCGTTGGCGGACGCCACGGGCCTGCCCACGGCCCTATGGGACGAACGGCTGAGTTCGGCGGCCGTCAATCGTCACCTGATCGACGAGCTGGACATGGCCCGGCGCCGCCGCGCCGAGGTCGTGGACCAGATGGCCGCCGCCTACATGCTGCAGGCGGCGCTGGACGCGAGCGGATAGCTTGGGTCGCTGCCCCAAACGCCCTCCACCGCCGCGACTGAGCGCTTGACACCGCGAGGGGATAAACTCCCTAAAGCGCCCATGCCGTCCGCCGCCTCCCTCCCCCACCCGGCCGACCCGGCCGACCAGCAGGCCGAGGACGCCCAGTATTACCGCCGGGTGCGGCACGAGCTGATCGACATGGGCATGAGCCTCGCCCGCGCCGTGCAACAGCAGGGCACAGCCGAGGACGGCGCCGCCGACCCGGCCGCAGCAGTGGCGTTCGACCGCCTTTCGCGCACGGTGCGCCGCACGGTGGCCCTCGCGCGCAAGGTCGCCGAGCCGCTGCCGCCGCGCGCCGACGCCGGCCGGCAGCGCGCGGCCACGCGCAGGCGCATCATCCGCGAGGTGGAGGACGCGATCCAGCGCGAGGCGGGGGGCGCGGACGCGGAGGCGCTGGGGGCCGAGCTGCATGAGCGGCTGGACGGGCCGGAGCTGGACGACGAG
>JBBSIT010000471.1:0-4422 GCA_038231995.1 Acetobacterales bacterium
CGACCTCATGACCCTCGCCGATATCGAGCCGCCCCAAGGCTACGGCCGTGACTAGATCGCAACGGATTGGCGCATTGCAGTTACTTTCAAAGGTCACCGAAAACAGCTTGACACCGAATGCCCCATACAAGGCCCATCCGGGCGTGCGGGTGCGCGCCGTGGGCACCGGGCCGGGCGACGCCGGGTCGCTGGCGATCCAGCAGAAGCTCTCGGCCGAGAGCAAGTCGGGCGCGGCCACCTGGGACATCGACGTGGCGGTGATCCACCAGCGCGGCGCGGCGCAGATGGTGGGCGAGAACCTGCTCGCCAAGTACCGTGACCAGGTCGCCACCAGCCAGCTGGTCAGCAGCGCCAAGGCCAACAACGCGCTGGGCACCGACGTCGCCGGCTACGTGCTGCCGATGTTCGATAGCCAGGTGGCGATCGCCTACAACCCGGCCATCGTCAAGCAGCCGCCCCGCAGCTTCGCGGAGCTGACCGCATGGGCGAAGCAGAACCCCAAGCAGTTTGGCTACAACGGCATCAAGGGCGGGATGGCGGGCATCGGCTTCGTGATGGGCTGGGTCAACGCCTTCGGCGGCATCGGACCCCGGCTGGTGAGCGGACCATACGACGACGCCGACAAGGGCCGGATCGACGCCGCGCTGACCTCGCTGCGGGACTTCAACCGCACCGCGACGCTGACGCCGGGCAACGCCGGGACCTTGGACATGCTGAACCGCGGCGAGATCACCATGGGCGCGGTCTGGGCGGACATGTTCTACACCTGGCAGAAGGACGGCCGCCTGTCGCCCGACCTGAAGCTGGTGCTGCCGTCCCCGGGCCTGCCGGGTCAGCCGATGTACTACGCCATCCCGGCGAAGGCGGCGCAACCGGCCCTGGCGCGGGAGTTCATCGCGCTGGCCACCAGCCCTGAGGTCCAGGCGGAGGGCATCGTGGAGCGCTTCAACTGGTATCTCGGCATCGACGCCCAGCACGTGCAGGCGAAGCTCGACCCGGCGGTGTGGGCGAAGCTGTTCGTGGATATCACGCCGCAGGACCTGAAGCAGAACGCCATGCCGTTCCCCATCTCACCCTACTTCACCACCATCCTGAACGAGTATGAGCGCATCACCAGCAATTAACGCGGGTCCGATCCACGCGGACCGGCGGGTCCGCGTGGATATCTGGGGGCTGCTGCTGGTGGCCCCGGCCCTGCTGCTGCTGGCCGGGCTGTTCGCCGTGCCCGCCATCTCGTCCGTGGCGGGCGCCTTCACCGGCGCCTCGGGCACGCCGAGCCTGGAGCATTTCCGCACCGCCATCGGGCTGTACGGCCGCGATATCTGGTTCACCACCTGGATCGTCTGCGCCTCGGTCGCGGTGATCGCGGTGCTGGCCGTGCTGATCGCGGGATACCTGTCCCTGGGCAGCAACCAGGCCGCGGTGCGGGTGCTGGCCTGGCTGTATCGCTGGCCCTTGTTCGTGCCGATGGTGTGCGCGGCGCAGATGATGCGCAGCTTCCTGGCGCGGAACGGCATGCTGAACAACGCGTTGGCGGCGGCAGGCGCCCTCCAGCCGGCCGGCGCCACGTCCCTGCTGGACTGGCGCGGGATCATGATCACCGTCGTCTGGAAGCAGCTCCCCTTCGTCACGCTGATGACCGCGGGCGCGATGGCGGCGCTGGACCGCAGCCTGATCGAGGCGGCGCGCGACCTCGGCGCCTCGCGCCCGCGCGTGCTGGTCGGCATCGTGCTGCCACTGGTGCGGGCGCCGCTGCTGGTCGCTTGCGTCCTGACGTTCGTCGCCTTGATGTCGGTCCTGTCGGTCCCGGTCATGCTGACGGCGGACAGCCCGACCATGATCACCGCGGACATGGCCTATCGCATCACCACCTTCGGCGATTACGGCACCGCCGACGCGCTCGGCGTGATCTCGTACGGGCTGACGATGCTGGCCGGCTGGCTCTACTTGCACCACGCCGCGCGCGAGCGTGCGGTGCTGCGCTGATCCAGTTGCTGCGATGGCTGCCGCGCGGCATCGGGCTCGGCCTGGTCGCCTTCGCGGTGTTCGGCCCCATCGCCAACCTGGTCCTCTGGGCGTTCGCCGAGCGCTGGTTCTGGCCGAACGCCCTGCCGTCCCAATACGGCCTGAGCTTCTGGTACCGGGTGTTCGCGCCCCGCGGGGACGCCTGGAGCTCCATCGGGCTGAGCGTGCTGATCGCCCTGCTGACCGTGGCAATCTCCCTGTCGCTGGCCATCCCCGCCGGATACGCCCTGGCCCGGCGCAGCATCCCGTTCCGCGCGGCGCTGATGCTGCTGTTCCTGCTGCCGCAAGCCTTCCCGAGCCTGCCGATCTACATGAACATCGCCCGGCTGTTCTACTCCGTCGGGCTGAACGGCACCGTGCCCGGCGTGGTGCTGGTGCATTCGCTGCACGGCTTGGTCCTGGCGGTATGGATCTCGGCCGCCGCCTTCGCTGCGGTGGACCGCCAGCAGGAGGAAGCCGCGCGCAACCTGGGCGCGGGTCCACTGACCACCTTCGCCACCATCACCCTGCCCGCGGCGCTGCCCGGCCTCACGGCGAGCGCGATCTTCGTGTTCCTGGACTCGCTGGACGAGTTCACCGCCACCTACTTCGTCGGCGTGCCGGACATCGTCACGATGCCGCTGCTGATGTTCAACGCCGCCATGGGCGGCAACTACCAGATCGCGTCCATCACCGCGCTGGTGCTGCTGGTGCCGTCCATCCTGTTCATGCTGGTGATCGAACGGTTCCTGAAGGCCGATGTCATCGCGAAAATCGGAGCGTAACGTGACGAGGCGTGTCCCATTGAACTGACTGCGGCTTACCGCTTCGGGCTCAGCTCGATGATCTCGCTGGTGCTGTTCTCGACCGCTTGGCGCGAGTACAGCAGGGGCACGTACTGGCCTCCTGCCCAGAGCGGCGCCAGGTCCCGGTAGTGCGGGCTGAACGGATCACCGGACTGGCCCAGCGTGTTGATCGTGCGGCTGTTGTCCCAATCGCCGACGTCCAGCACCATGCGGAACGAGGCGCCGGCGGTGACCGTGAAGTCCGACGGACGGTAGGTCGCCGCCCTCGGCACGTTGCTGGCGCCTCCCATCGCGAGCGGGCCCACGCGCATCTGCGCGCGGGTCGCGGGGTCGGCGAGCGGCTCCAGCGCGTGATCGAACTGGGCGTGATGGAGCTTGCCCCAGGCCCAGCGCGCCGGGTCGTCGCCGAGCGCCTTGCTCACCTCGGCGACCGCCGCGCCGAGGCTCTCAAGCAGCACTTTGTCCCGCGCGGCGGCTGGGTCCCGCGCGGCGCTGGGGTCGTTGCCGAACGACTGGTTCGGATGCTCCAGCAGGTCCACCACGGCGGTGATGCTCGTCTGGGGAAGGCTCGGCTGGGCGGGCGGCGGCGCCGTCGCGGCGACCAGCGCCCGGCCGAGGTGCTTATAGGCCCAGACCTCGAACACGGCGGCGGCGGCGCTGTCCACGCTGTCCCTCGCGTCCCAAACCTTGAGCAGCGTCAGGCCCTTCTGCACGTTCGGGTCGTCGGACGCGAGCGGCTGCAGCAGCGCGACCAGGCGCCGGCCCAGCATCGTGGTGTCGTCGTTCTGCAGGTTCATCGAGTCCGCGAGCGTGAGCTTCGGCTTGGACGCCAGCACCTCCGTGATGCGCTGCCAGCGGGCGGGATCGGCCCAGTTGTCGAAGCCGATCCGGCGCTCCCCGATCGGGTAGTCCGGCGGCAGGTTCATCTGGTTCGCCGTGGCGAAGTAGCCCTGCGGCGGATTGTACGCCGCCGGCAGGTCGGCGAGCGGGATAAAGCCCTGCCACTCGTAGCGCCCGTCGCCGGGCACGGGGAGCAGCCCGTCATAGGAGAGGCGGCGGGGCGCCATCCCGGCCGGGACCCAGCCAATATTGCCGTCCGTGTCGGCATAGACCTGGTTCTCCGAGGGCGCGCCCCACCGTTCCATGGCGGCGAGGAACCCCTTCCAGTCCTGCGCCGCCATGTAGTCGGACGAGCCGAAATAGGCGGATGTCCCCGGCTCGAACCACACGGAGCGGATCGCGAAGGCGTGGTGGTTCGCGGCGTCGGTCGCCAGCACGGGGCCGTGCCGGGTGAACTGCAGCTCGACCTCGCGCGGCGCCTCGCCCTTAACCTCGACGCGCTCGCGGACCGTGCGCATGCTCTCCCAGCCGTTTTCGAACCGGTACTGGCTGGGGTCGGCGGGGTTGAGCTCGTAGACGTAAAGGTCCTCCTGATCGATGCCGAAGATCGTCAGGCCGAAGGCGATGCGCTCGTTGTGGCCGATGGAGATGCCGGGCAGCGCCGGCTCGCCGGCGCCGATGACGTTCCAGCCCGGCGCGTTCAGGTGCACCATGTAGCGCAGCGACGGCATGTCGATGTTGCGGTGCGGGTCGTTGGCGAGGATCGGCTTGC
>JBBSIT010000472.1:0-4421 GCA_038231995.1 Acetobacterales bacterium
CAGCCGCAAATTGCCGTTTTTCTGAATAATTCCAGTCGGATAGCAGAAACCGGCCTGTGGCAAATTTTGCCACAGGCGCGATCTTAGGAGGCCAGTCTTTCCAAACACTTGGTGGTTCGTTGCCGTTCCGGCGAATAAGACGGGCTAGAAGCTATCCTCCGTCACACAGCGTAACGCGTTTCAAGCGATTCCCCTGCCTCCGATCCCCGCGCGGATGTCGGCAGGACGGGGGCAGGAGCGGCCCGGCAGGTGTGGGCGACAAGGGAGACCGCCATTGGGCAAGGCGTGGGCCCATCATCAGCGCGCCAGGCGGCGGCAACCATGGCCGGGGGTCAGTCGGACAGGCGTGGCCGTCCGATCCAGAGGCGATTGAGGGTGCGCGTGACCAGGTCCGGTCCTCCCCGCCCGCGCAGGCGCGCCTGGGCTTCCTGGTAGGGGCCGACGTGACGCAAGCGCCGCGGGACTAAAGGGTACGTGCGGCGGATCAACGCGGTCACGCGCCGGACCCGGCGCCGGTCGGCTTCGCCCAGCGTGAGGCCATACGCCTCGCGCAGCCGCGGCGGCAGCGTCTGCGCGGTCAGGGCCATGAACCAGCGCGGCGCGCGCAGCCACGGCCGGGCGCCGCCCGAGAGCAACGGCCCGGCGCCCGGGCGGGGGGCGGGCCCGACCGTGAGCGTGTCCGAGGCCCACATCGCCTCGTTGTAGGCCGTGAACGCCGCCCAGTCCGGCGGCAAGGCGGCGCGCGGGAGACCGAACATCGCCGCGAGCAGAAGGCTCTCGGCGTAATAGCGCTCGCGTTCCGCCGGCCCCAGCGGCGTCAGCGCGAGGTCGTGCGCCAGGAGCGCGGTCTCGGTGAGCGTCGCCCAGACCCAGCGCAGCGCGGCGACGTCATTGGCCCGGTAGGGGGAGCCCGCGGCGAAGGGCCCCGCGGTGGCGGCGAGGGATCCCTCGATCGTGGCGTGCCGGCGATGCAGGCGCCGGGCCGCGGCGAAGGCTTGGTCGAGCGTGCCGAACACCAGGGCGAAGGTGGTGCCGAAGGTACGGTGGAAGCGGCCGATCGGGTCGGCCAGCGCCCGCGAGTGCCCGGCGATCGCCTCGGCCACCCAGGGGTGGGCCAGCTGCAGGAGCAGCGCGCGGCCAGCACCCAGGAACAGCGCCGCTTCCCGGTCAACCCGCCACGTCAGCGAGCCCGGCCCGAAGACGCCCACCTCGTCGCCGGCAGCAGCGGCGCGGACCTGGTCGAGCTGGCGCTCGAACGCGTCGGCGCCGACCCATGCCGGGGTGTCGCGTTCTGTCACAACTCGCCCTACCTCGCTGGCTCTGGAACCATAGATGGGCCGCAGCCGGCCGACACCAGCTCGCGATGCACCCATCGCTGCTCCCGCGGTCAGGACGCCTCGTCAGCCATGCCCGTACTCCCCATGTGCGGGACTGCGAACCGGCAAAGGTCCCAGATGGCATTCCCTGAGAACCTGCTGCGCCTCGAGCAGTCCCCCTACCTGCTGCAGCACGCGGACAACCCGGTCCACTGGCGCCCGTGGGGGACCGCGGCGCTGGCCGAGGCGAAGCGGCTGCACCGGCCGGTCCTGCTCTCCGTAGGCTACGCCGCCTGCCACTGGTGCCACGTCATGGCGCACGAGTCCTTCGAGGACCCGGACACGGCCGCGCTGATGAACCAGCATTTCGTGAACATCAAGGTGGACCGGGAGGAGCGGCCGGACATCGACCACATCTACATGTCCGCCCTGCACGCGCTGGGCGAGCACGGCGGCTGGCCGCTGACCATGTTCCTGACCCCGGACGGCGAGCCGTTCTGGGGAGGGACCTACTTCCCGCCCGAGCCGCGCTGGGGACGCCCGTCGTTCCGCCAGGTGCTGCAGGGCATCGCCGAGGCCTGGTCGCGCGGCGACGCGGCAGTGCTGCAGAATGCCGAGACCCTGCGACAGGCGCTGTCCCGTATGTCGCAAGCCAGCCCGGGTGGGGCGATCGCCTCGGCGGACCTGGACCACATCGCCGCATCCTTGCTCGCGGCGGTTGACCCGGTCCGCGGTGGGCTCGATGGCGCTCCGAAGTTCCCCAATCCTCCTGTATTCCGCTTTCTCTGGCAGGAATACGCCCGCACGGGACGGACGGAGTATGCCCAGGCGGTCCGGCTGCTGCTCCGCGCGATGTCGCAGGGCGGCATCTACGATCACCTCGGGGGCGGATACGCCCGCTACTCGACCGATGCCGAGTGGCTGGTCCCGCACTTCGAGAAGATGCTCTACGACAACGCCCAGATCCTGGAGCTGCTCGCCCTGGTCGCCGCGGACCGGCCGGACCCGCTGCTTACGGCCCGGGCCGAGGAGACCGTGGGCTGGCTGCTGCGCGACATGACGGCCGAGCGCGGACCCGATGGCAACGCTGGCTTCGCCGCCTCCGAGGACGCCGACAGCGAGGGGGAGGAGGGGCGGTTCTACGTCTGGACCGCGGCGGAGATCGACGCGCTGCTCGGTGCGGACGCCGCCGCCTTCAAGGCTGCCTATGACGTGACGTCGGCCGGCAACTGGGAAGGGCGCACCATCCTGCGCCGCCTCGCGCCGCCCGGTGACACGGCCACAGAGGCGGCGCTTGCCCGCTCCCGTGCCCGGCTGTTCGAGGCGCGCGAGCGCCGGGTGCGTCCAGGCCGGGACGACAAGGTGCTGGCCGACTGGAACGGGCTCACCGTCACCGCCCTATGCCGGGCCGGAGCTGTGTTCGGCCGGCCGGAGTGGGTGGTGCGGGCAGGCGAAGCGTTCGATTTCGTACGGACCGCGATGGCCGGACTGGACGGGCGCGCCGCTCACACCCTGCGCAACGGCCAAGTGACGGCGGCAGGTTTGCTCGACGACCAGGCCGCGCTCGCCCGGGCCGCACTGTTTTTGTTTGAAGTCACGGGCGAGCCGGAGCGGCTGGACCAGACCCAGGGCTACGCGCGCGCAGCACTCGACTGGTTCGCGGACGCGGACGGCAGCTTCTTCACGACGGCCTCGGACGCCTCCGACGTGCCCGCGACGCGACCCCGGAACGCCGCCGACAACGCGACGCCATCCGGCAACGGCCTGATGGCCGAAGTGCTGGCCCGGCTCTATCACCTCACGGGCGAGGCCGCCTGGCGCGATCACGCCGAGGCGGTGCTACGGGCTTTCGCGGGGGCGGGCCGGGCGCTCGCCGGGATGCCCACCCTGCTTGCGGCCGCGGACCTGCTGGAGAACGCAGCGACGGTCGTCGTCGCAGGCCCGGCCCAGGACCCGCGCGCGCAGGCCTTGATCCGCGTGGCGCTGACCGCGCCGGATCCGGCGGTCTGCCTGCTGCGCGCGGAGAGGCCCGATGCGGTCGGACCCGATCACCCCGCCTACGGCAAGGGCGCCGAAGCCGACCGCCCTCTGGCCTATGTGTGCCGCGGTGGAACATGCGGCCTTCCCGTCGCCGAGCCCGAAGCGTTGCGGCGCGCGCTGAGCCACCTCTGCCTCAGCGACGACCCGGAGCCTCGCACGAGATGACAACGCCGGAAACCGCCGTTCGAGAGGCCTTCGCGTTGCAAGCCCAGGCGTGCGCCGAGCGCGGCTCGCCCTTTACCGGCCTGCTCTGCGAGGCGCTGGGCCAAGCTCTCTACCGCTCCACTGAGGTCGGCCGCCGCGTGCTCGATTGGCCCGGCCGACCCGACGCGCGCGGCGACTCGGTCCCGCTCCGGCTCGCGGGCGGACTGCACGCCCTCGTGCGTCAGGGTCGCCTCGGCGAGCTTGCGGCGCTTTACCCGCCCCATCCGCTGCACGACGATGCTGGAGCGCTGCGGGCCACCGTGGCCGGAGCGCTCCGAGACGCCGAGGCCGAACTCCTGCCCTGGCTCGACAGCCCGCCGCAGACGAACGAACCTATGCGCTCAGCCCCGCTCATGGCGGGCTTGCTGGTGGTAGCCGCTGAGACGGGCGAGCCGCCCTTGGCGCTATACGAAGTGGGTGCGAGTGCCGGTCTCAACCTCGTGCTCGACCGCTATCACCACCGCCTCGGCGCCACACAGGCGGGCGACCCCGCGGCGTCGCTCCTGATCGCTCCAAAGTGGGAGGGTGCCTCGCCGCCCAGGACGGAGGTGCGGGTGCGACGCAGGTGCGGCAGCGATCTGGAACCGCTCGATGCCACGCAGCCCGCCGACCGCGAGCGCCTCCTCGCCTATGTGTGGCCGGACCAGGCAGACAGGCTCGCCCGCGTTGAGGCGGCAATCGAGATCACCGCCCTCGATCCGCCCCGGATCGATCGGGCGGATGGGGCCGAGTGGGCCGAGCAGGCGGTCGATCCTGACCTGACCCCCTAGAAGTGTCCCGCCGGAGATGAGAGTTCGGCGGCATTTCGGAGGGGACGGGAATGGGTCAGAAGCATCACAAGCCGGAGGAGATCGTGTCCAA
>JBBSIT010000473.1:0-4420 GCA_038231995.1 Acetobacterales bacterium
GGCTACAAGGGCGAGCCGGTGGTGCTGATCGGCGGCTCCGACATCCCGGCCTACGCGCAGATGAGTCTTGTGACCGCCGACACGCTCAAGCGCATCGGCATGAACGTGGACATGCAGATGTCGGACTGGGGCACCGTTTCCGCACGGCGAGCGAAGAAAGACCCTCCGTCCCAGGGCGGGTGGAACCTGTTCCATACCAGCGCCAACGGCGCCCAACTCGCGAGCCCACTGACGAGCCCGTCCACTATCACGACCTGCGACGGGAAGAATTTCGTCGGCTGGCCCTGCGACCAGGTCGAGGAGGACATGCGCCTTGAGTATATCCGCGAGACCGATCCGGCGAAGCAGCACGCCCTCCTGGAGCGGATGCACGCGCGGCTCTGGGAGTCGCTCCCCTACGTGCCGCTGGGCCAGTTCAAGCAGCCTTTCGTCTGGCGTCGGAACATCTCCGGCGTCCTAAAGGCCAACACGCTGGTGTACTGGAATATCGAGAAGGCCTGATCCGTGCGGTACATCACCCAGGACGTCATTGCCGGGCCCGCGCAGCTGCGGGTCCGCACCGCCGGTCAAGGTCCGGCGCTGCTGCTGCTGCCGGGCCTCGGCCGTCCGGCCGAGGACCTTGATCCCCTCGCAGCCTGCTTTGTGGCCGCCGGCTACCGCGTGATCCAGCCGGATCCGCGCGGCAGCGGCGGCAGCAGCGGTCCCCTGGAGGGGCTCACGCTGCACGACCTGGCGCAGGATGTCGCGGCAGTTATTGCGGCCGCTGGGGGCGGCGAGGTCGTGATCATCGGCCACGCGTTCGGCAACCGAATCGCCCGGACGCTCGCGGCGGACAGGCCGGACCTCGTGGATGCGGTCGTGCTGCTGGGCTGCAGCGGCAAGGTGCAGCCCTCGCCGGAGATCGCGGAGGCGATCCGGCTGGCGCAAGCCGTGGACACCCCGGTCGACGTGCGCGCGCAGGCCGTGCGCGCCGCCTGGTACGGGCCGGGGCGCGATATCTCCGTCTGGATGGACGGATGGTCGCAGCCTGTCATGAAGGCATACCTAGCGGCCGCCGCGTCAACCGACACCGCGAAATGGTGGACGGCGGGCTCGGCCCGCGTGCTGATCGTGCAGGGCCTCGCCGACGTGAGCGCGCCGCCAGGGAACGGACGGCTGCTGAAGGAGGAGGTCGGCGATCGGGCAACCCTGGTCGAGCTGGAAGGCATCGACCACGCGCTCGCGGTCGAGGATCCGGAGGCGGTCGCCGACGTCGTCCTCACGTTCCTGCGGAGCAGAGGGGCATGACATCACGGAGCGCGCCCGGCTTCGCTGACCTGGCTGGTAAGGCCTGCCTGGTCACGGGATCGAGCCGGGGGATCGGCGCCGCGGTCGCGCGCGGGCTGGGCGGCATGGGGGCGCGCGTCGCTGTCCACTACCGCACTGCCCACGCCGAGGCAGAGCAGGTGCAGGCCGACATCGTGGCCGCGGGCGGTGAGGCCGTTCTGCTGCACGGCGACATCGCCGAGCAAGGGATAATCGAGCGGCTGATCGGCGAAACCGTGGCCGCGTTTGGACGGCTTGATATCCTGATCAACAACGCTGCAGACCTGATCGAGCGCCGGCCGGTCGTGGACACCAGCGATGGGCTCTTCGACCAGCACATCGCACTGAACGTGCGCCCGGTTTTCGCGGCCTGCCGCGCCGCGGTGCGGCAGTTCCGGTCGCAGGGCGCGGGCGGCGTGATCGTCAACCTCAGCTCGATCGCTGCACGAACCGGTGGCGGCGGCGGCTCAGCGCTCTATGCCGGCAGCAAGGCTTTTGTCGCCACCTTGTCCCGTGCCGTGGCCAAGGAGGTCGCTGCCGACGGCATCCGCGTCAATTGCGTCTCCCCGGGCGTTCTCGCTACCCCCATGCAGGACCGCACCACGCCTCCCGAAATGCTGGAGGTTGTGCGCCGCCAAATCCCGCTGGGCCGCGTCGGCGCCGCGGACGAAGCGGTTGGCACGTTCCTCTGGCTCTGTTCGGACGCGATGAGCGGGTATGTGACGGGGCAGGTCATCGAAGTGAATGGCGGATTGCTGATGCCATAACCTGGACATCGCAACTGGTGGGACAAAGCGGGAGCACCAACGTGAAACGAAGAGAAGCTCTTATAGTGGGCGCATGCGGTGTCGCCTCGCTGGCTACGCCCCGGATTGCAAGAGCTGCTGATAGCCGGCTGCTTAAGTTCGTCCCGCAGGCTGACCTTGCGGCTCTCGATCCCATGTGGACTACGGCGTACGTGACCCGAAATCATGGCTACCTGGTCTATGACACCCTCTATGGCCTGGACGAGCAGTACAGGCCGCAGCCGCAAATGGTGCAGGGGCACGACGTCAGCGGCGACGGAAAGCTCTGGAGGCTCACGCTGCGGGAGGGCCTGCGGTTCCACGACAACGAGCCCGTGCTGGCGCGGGACGCCGTTGCGAGCATTCAGCGATGGAGCAAGCGCGATCCGTTCGGCCAGGCTCTAATGGCGGCAACGGCAGAGCTTTCGGCGCCTTCCGACCGCGTCGTCCAGTTCCGAATGACGAGGCCGTTCCCGCTTCTCCCGAGTGCCCCGGGGAAAGCGCCCTCGCCGATGCTGTGCATCATGCCCGAACGGCTGGCCAAGACGGACCCAATGTCAGCCGTGACTAGTCCTATCGGCAGTGGGCCATTCCGGTTCGTGGAAAATGAGCGGGTTCAGGGATCCCGCTTCGTGTACGAGAAATTCCCTGGCTACCACGCCCGCGAAGACAAGCCGAGCTTCACAGCAGGAGCGAAGCAGGCGTATTTCGAACGGATCGAATGGCACGTCATCCCGGACGCGGCCACGGCCGCGGCTGCTTTGCGCTCAGGCGAGGTAGACTGGTGGGAGCAGCCGACGATTGATCTGCAACCGATGCTGCGGCGAATTCGCGAGTTGGTGGTCGAGGTCACCGACCCGACCGGTGTCATGGGCACCATGCGCTTCAACACGCTGCAACCGCCCTTCGACAATCCAGCGGTTCGCCGAGCCCTCCTTGGAGCGATCAACCAGTCGGACTTCATGACGGCAATCGTCGGTGACGATGCGTCGCTGCGGCGCGACGGCGTAGGGTTCTTTTGTCCGGCGAGCCCGATGGCGAACCAAGCCGGCATCGAAGTGCTGACCGGCCCACGTGACCTTTCCAAGGTCAGGGCGCAGCTTGCTGCGGCCGGCTACCGCGGCGAGAAGGTCGTGCTGCTGGGCGCGAGCGACTTCCCGTCCATCAACGTGCAATCCCAGGTGGCGGCCTCCGTGCTGCAGGGTGTCGGGATGGACGTGGACTACCAAGCGATGGACTGGGGGACCGTGACCCAGCGGCGAACCAGCAAGGCGTCGCCGGATAAGGGGGGATGGAACGCCTTCTTCACGGCGGCGGCCGGACTGGAGATGTTCGACCCGACAGGCCACAACCAGATCAGGGGTAACGGGAAGGACGCGTGGTTCGGCTGGCCGGAGAGTTCAAGGCTTGAGGAACTCCGCGACTCCTGGTTCCTTGCGGACGGCGTTGGCGAGCAGAAAAAATCTGTGAGCAAATGCAGTTGCAGGCGTTCCAGGATGTCCCCTATCTCCCGCTCGGCCAGTTCCTGCAGGCAACGAGCTACAACCGATCTCTGACCGGGGTCTTAAAGGGCGGATTCGCACTCTTCCACAATGTTCGAAGAACTTGACAAACCTCATTCGGCGTTCTCTTTCGCCCAGACGCTGATCTCTGCCCAGACGTTTCCGAGTGAGTGGGCGTGCCGGATGATCTCCTCTAGAATCCATATCCGGGACCGATACCCAATGAGGTGGGGGCCGGGCAAAGTGTTGGTGCAGCATGGTGCCAATGTTCGGTTCGAAGCGGAGACGGCCATGTTCCGCTACAAGGCGGTCATTGGTCGTGGTCTTCACGCCCGGACTCTGTCTGCTCAAAAGATCGAAGCCAAGGTCGGCTGCTCAGTGCTCAACCGGATGACCAGGCTCGGCACGCCCCTGTCCCAGCGTGTTGCCTGACAGTGCCTCTGGCTGCCGGACTACGTCCGCCATTCGATTTACGCACCAAAGCCCTGCATAGCCAAAACCCACCGGACCCGATTTTGCACAAGGTCGACCCACGCTTTTCATTGTCAGGCGGCAGAGCCTTGTCACGTAGTATGATTTCGATAAGGTGTGATTATAAGGTGGTATGATAGGTCGATAACGTGGCTCTTTCGCTGCAGCCCGTGAAACGTAGACGACTCTACGAGGGCATCGTGGAGCAGTTGGAGGAACTGATCCTCACCGGCGATCTGCCGCCCGGCGACCAGCTGCCGTCGGAGCGGGAGCTAACCCATCCTATTCACTGGGTTGATGCTCAGTGATCTGGCTGGGCGTCGGACGCGGTTCAGCGCTGCGCTTGCTTTGTCGCGA
>JBBSIT010000474.1:0-4400 GCA_038231995.1 Acetobacterales bacterium
AAACCCCGCAGCAGGAGATCCAGCGCGGCTCGTTCCGGGTCGGCCATTCCTGCTTCCGCCATGGCGGTACCCGGCTCCTCTCCGAGGGTGGTGGCCGCTCGCCGGCCTCCGGACCGGATCGCCTCGACCGGCCCGATCATTCGCCGAACTTAGGCCCGTCCGGGCTCGTTGGGAAAGGAGAGCCGCGTCGAGCGCAGCAATTCCTGAATCCTCGAGAACCGGCGCTTGGCCCTTCGCTACGACCGGCTCGGCTTCATCATCAAGTCGCTGCTGCAGAGCGCATGCATATTCCTGGTTGCGGGCCGCCTGGCCCGTGAATTCTGAAAACCGCCTCTAGCCCCTGAAGTGGCAGGACACCCAGTGCCCGTCGTCGCCTTCCCTGAGGCGCGGCGTCTCGACGGCGCAGCGCGCCTCGGCGATGGGGCAGCGGGTGTGGAAATGACATCCGGATGGCGGACGGATCGGACTGGGCACGTCGCCCTGCAGCACGATGCGCTTGCGCTTCTTCGTCGGGTCGGGGATCGGCACCGCCGAGAGCAGCGCCTCGGTGTAGGGGTGCAGCGGATTGTCGTAGAGCGCGCGCGCCGGTGCGATCTCGACCACGCGGCCGAGATACATCACCGCGACGCGGTCGCTGATGTGCTCCACCACCGAGAGGTCGTGGGCGATGAACAGGTAGGTGAGACCGAGCTTCTCCCGCAGATCCTCCAGCAGGTTGATCACCTGCGCCTGGATCGACACGTCGAGCGCCGAGACCGGCTCGTCGCACACGATCAGCTTGGGCTGGACCGCCAGCGCGCGGGCGATGCCGATCCGCTGACGCTGTCCGCCGGAGAACTCATGCGGGAAGCGCTGCATATGGTCGGCCTGCAGCCCCACCGTCTCGAGCAGATGGACCACGCGGTCCTCTAGGTCCCTGCGGCTCTTGGCCAGGTGATGGATGACCATCGCCTCGCCGACGATGCTGCCGACGGTGTGGCGCGGGTTGAGCGAGGCGAACGGGTCCTGGAAGATGATCTGGACGTCGCGCCGCATCTCACGGAGCGTCTCGCCGCCCAGCCGGGTCACGTCCCGCCCCTGGAACCAGATCTCGCCCGAACTCGGCTCGATCAGCCGCAGGATGCAGCGCCCGGTGGTCGATTTGCCGCACCCGGACTCTCCCACCAGGCCCAGGGTCTCGCCTGCGGCGATGTCGAAGCTCACCCCATCCACGGCATGCACGCGATCCACCTCGCGCGCGAGCAGCCCGCCCTTCACCGCGAAGTGCTTCGTGAGATGGCGGACCGACAGCAGCGGCGGGTCGCTCATAGGATGCACGCCATCCTATGCTTCGGCTCCACCTCGCGCAGCGGCGGCTCCGCAGCCCGGCAAGCGTCCATGACGTATCGGCACCGGGCCGCGAAGCGGCACCCCGCCGGCGGGTGCAGCAGGCTCGGCACCGTGCCCGGGATCTGCTCCAGCCTGGCCCGCCCATGCGCCCGCGCGTCGACGCGCGGGATCGAGCGGATCAGCCCCTGCGTATACGGGTGGCGCGGGTTCGCGAACAGCGCCTCCACCGGCGCCTCCTCCACCACCTTGCCCGCATACATCACCGCCACCCGTTGCGCGTTCTCCGCCACCACGCCCATGTCGTGGGTGATCAGCATGATCGCCATGCCGAACCGCGCCTTCATGTCGGCCATCAGCTCCAGGATCTGCGCCTGGATCGTCACGTCCAGCGCCGTCGTCGGCTCATCCGCGATCAGCAGTTGCGGCTTGCACGCCAGCGCCATCGCGATCATCACCCGCTGCCGCATGCCTCCCGAGAACTGGTGCGGATAATCGTGCACGCGCCGTTCGGCGTTGGGGATCTGCACCAGCCGCAGCATCTCCACAGCCGTCCCGAGCGCCGCCTTGCGCGACACGCGCTCATGGGCACGCACGGATTCGGCGATCTGGTCCCCCACGGTGTAGATCGGGTTGAGCGACGTCATCGGCTCCTGGAACACCATCGCGATCTCGCGCCCGCGGATCTTGTCCATCTCGGCCGCCGGCAACGGGAGCAAATCCCGCCCGCGCCAGATCACCTGCCCGGCCTCGAACCGCCCCGGCGGCATGTCGATCAGCTTCAGCACGCTGCGCGCCGTCACCGTCTTGCCGCAGCCCGACTCCCCCACCACCGCCAGGGTCTCCCCCCGCCCGATCAGCAGGCTCACCCCGTCCACCGCCCGCACCATCCCGTCATCGGTGCGGAACCAGGTCTTGAGGCCCCGGATATCCAGCAGCGCCGCGTCCGATGGATAGGGGTCCAGGGTCTGAGGCTCCAGCAGGCCGAGGGCAGCGCGCCCGCTTTCGCTCACCAGCGTCGCCTACAGCACCCGGCGAGGATCAAGCGCGTCCCGCAGCCCGTCGCCGATGAAGTTGATCGACAGCACGGCCAGGAAGATCGCCGCCCCCGGGAACAGCGCCCAATGCGGCGCGATGTCGAGGTAGTCCTTGGCGTCGAACAGCACGCGCCCCCAGGTCGGTATGTCAGGCGGAAATCCCAGGCCGAGGAAGGAGAGCGTCGATTCCGCGATGATGGCGGCCGCCACGTCGATGGTGCCCGCCACGATCACCGGTCCCATCGCATTCGGCAGGATGTGCCAAGCCACCAGGCGCAGCCGGGAGGCGCCGAGCGCCCGCGCGGCCTCCACGAATTCCTTCTCGCGGAGCGAGAGGAACTGCGCCCGCACCAGCCGCGCCACCGGCATCCAGCGGAAGCCCCCGATCACGACCACGATCAGCACGAACACGCCGCCCTCCGGCCCGAGCAAACCCTTCAGCGTGTCCCGGAACAGGTAGATCACCAGCAGCAGCAACGGCAGTTGCGGCAACGACAGGAACAGGTCGGTGATCCACATCATCGCCGTGTCCACCTTCCCGCTCGCCATCCCGGCCAGCGCTCCGACCAGCACGCCCACGAACACCGCGACCAGCATCGCCGCCAGCCCGACCGCCAACGAGATCCGCCCGCCGTAGATCAGCCGCGCCATCACGTCCTGGCCCAGGTCGTCGGTGCCGAACGGGTGCGCCCACGACGGCGGCTGCAACTGGGCGGTGAAGTCGATCTCGTTGATCGGCATCGGCCACAGCAGCGGCCCGGCGGCGATGGCGAACACCATCAGCGCCAGCACCACGATGCTCGCCACCGCGACCCGGTGCCTGCGGAAGCGCCGCCAGGCCTCGTGCCCCGGCGACGCGCTCCGTGCCGGCCGGGCACGCGGCGCAGCGCCGGGCGCCGCCTCAGCGGAAAGCGATGCGGGGATCGAGCCAGCCATACAGGATATCGGCGATCAGGTTGAACAGCACGACGAGCCCGGCGAACACGAACGTGACGCCCATCACCACCGGCGTGTCGTTGGCCAGGATCGACGCGATCAGCAGCGACCCGATGCCCGGGATGCGGAAGATCTGCTCGGTGACGATGGCGCCCCCGAACACCACCGGCATCTGCAGCGCCACCAGCGTCACCACCGGGATCAGCGCGTTGCGCACCACGTGCCGCACCACCACGCGGCGCCCGCCGATCCCCTTCGACCGCGCCGTGGTCACGTAGTCCAGCTTCACCACGTCGAGCACGGAGGAGCGCACGTAGCGCACCAGCGAGGCGCCCTGGAACAACCCGAGCACCGTGACCGGCATGATGGACTGGCGTATGGTCTCCCACCACCAGGCCCACCCCGTGACCCGGAGGTCGGCCCGGAACACGAACGGCAGCCAGTCGAGCTTGATGCTGAACAGCAGGATCAGCAACAGCCCCGTGAAGAAGGTCGGCAGCGAGAAGCCGATGAACGCCAGGGTGTTCGCGACCTGGTCGAACACGGAGTAGGGCCGTATCGCGGCCAGCACGCCCACCGGCACCGCGACCGCGATCGCCAGCAATTGCGCCGCGCCGATCACCGCGATCGTCGTCGGCAGCCGCTGCAGGATCAATGTGTCCACGTCCATCCGGCTGACGAAGGAGAAGCCCCAGTCGCCCTGCAGCATGGCCACGAGCCAATGGAGATAGCGCGACCAGACCGGGTCATCGAGCCCGAACTTGGCGCGCAACGCGGCCTGCACCTCCGGCGGCACGTTCGGGTTGGTCGCCAGCTCCCCGAACGGGTCGCCCGGCGCCAGTGCCAGCACGGTGTACAGGAGGACGCTGATACCGAGCAGGCTCGGTATCGCCAGGAGGATGCGGCGCAGCAGATAGGCGCGGGACACCTACACCTCCGGCCGGCAGGGCCGGTCCATGGAAATCACCAGCTTGAGCGGAACGCGCCTAGTGGTCCGATCCTGACGCTTGGTCCCCAAGCGTCAGGTGAATCGGTCCACCAGACAAAGGCTAGTGGTGCGAACCGGACGGGATCTTTCCGTCTGGTTCGCACCACTAGGCC
>JBBSIT010000475.1:0-4392 GCA_038231995.1 Acetobacterales bacterium
AGCATGTAGCCGGGGCCGATGGCGTTGGCCTGGATGCCGTGCTCCGCCCACTCGGCCGCCATGGCGCGGGTCAGCATCTTGATCCCGCCCTTCGCCACCGTGTAGGGCGCGACCGTCGCCCGGGCCAGCTCGCTGGTCAGCGAGCCGATGTTGATCACCTTGCCGCGCCCGCGCGGGATCATGCGCTTCGCCGCCTCGCGCCCCACGACGAAGGCGCTGGTGAGGTTGGTCTCGATGACCCGGCGCCAGTCCTCGGTCGAGAGCTCCACCATCGGCCGGCGCAGCTGGATGCCCGCGTTGTTGACCAGGATATCGACGGCGATCCCGTCCCGGTCCAGCCGCTCGAAGGTGGCGACGATAGCGGCCTCGTCGGTGACGTCGAAGCAGGCCTCGTGCACGACCCGGCCGAGCCCGCGCATCTCGGCGGCGGCAGCGGCGAGCCGGCCCGGGTCGGACCCGTTCAGCACGACGGCGGCGCCTGCGGCGGCGAGGCCCTCCGCCATGGCCCGCCCGAGGCCACGCGAGGAGCCGGTGACGAGGGCCGTGCGGCCGGTGAGATCGAAGAGCTGCGAGGACATGGCTTGCTTCCTCAAACGGCCGAACGGCGTGTGATCAGGTCGGAGCGTTCGAACAGCGCCGGTTGCAGCTCGGTGCCCAGGCCGGGTCCCTCCATGGGCAGGGCGTAGCCGTCCCGGATGACCGGCAGCTCGGTGACCAGTTCCTTGTACCAGCCGGTGTAGAAGGCGCGCACCGATTCCTGGATCAGTGTGTTGGGCTGACTAAACGAGGCGTGGAGGGCGGCGACGAAGCCGACCGGGCCGGTGCAGTCGTGCGGCGCGAAGGGACGGTGGTACGTCTCGGCCATGGCCGCGATCTTGCGCCCCTCGGTCAGGCCGCCGGTCCAGCACAGATCCACCATGACCACGTGCATCGCGTCGCGGTCCAGCATCTCCTTGTAGGGGAAGCGGGAGCCGAGCGTCTCGCTGGCGCAGACCCAGACGTCGGTGGAGCGCGCGTACTCCGCCAAGGCCTGGGGCGAGTTCATGCGGATCGGGTCCTCGAACCAGGTGGGATTGTAGGGCTCCAGCGCCTTGGCGATCCGCTTGGCCGCGGGCAGGTTCCACAGGGAGTGGAACTCCACCATGATCTCCATCCGGTCCCCGACGGCGCGGCGTATCTTCTCGAACGGTTCGAGCGCCGTCTTCATCGGCCCGGCGTTGATGTGCAGGCCCTCGCTCTCATGCGCCGCCGGGTCGAACGGCCAGATCTTCATGGCGGTGATGCCGGATTCAAGCAGGCTCTCGGCCACCGCATCGGCGCGGTTCATGAAGCCGTTCAGGTCCTCATACGGGCCTGCCGCGTCGCCCATGTTCCAGTTGGAGACCGGGCGGATGTTGTTGGACCGCACGTAGCCGTAGCCGGCGCAGGTATTGTAGATGCGCATCCGGTCCCGGCAGAGGCCGCCCAGCATCTGGTGCACTGGCTGCCCGCACACCTTGCCGAACAGGTCCCACAGCGCGATGTCGATGGCCGAGGCCGCCCGGTACTCTGCGCCTGTGGAGGACTGCGCCATGGGCAGGTTAACCATGTCGCGGTGGATCGCCTCGATCCGCAATGGGTCGCGCCCGAGCAGCCGGCCGGCGAGGGTGTCGTGGATATGCGCCTCGACCGCGCCGGCGCCATAGAAGGTCTCGCCGAGGCCGATCACGCCCGCATCCGTGTGGACGCGAGCCCAGAGCACGTTGGCGAACTCCTCGGTCCGCAACGTCTCGATAGCGGTGATTCTCACCCGTGCCCTCCCCGGTCCTGCTTCGGCTGTGCGACGGTGCGCGTCCGGTTGACCCGGCGTTGTCCGTCCTGGCAGGCCGGACGCTATCGCCAGTGGTGAAATATCACAATATGACTCTTCTGTCTGAGGGCGCCTTTCCCTATTCTACGCCGGAGCGGACGGACGCCGGATTGGGGAATGGGATGGCCGAATTTTGAAGTCCGCACCGCGCCTCGCCCCTGCGAAGGGGCGCCTGGCGGCTGAGGGCAAGCCGCCGCGGCGCAACCGCCTGAACCTGTCCAACCTGGCCTATGACCGGCTCGAAGAGCTGATCGTCACCTGCGAGCTCAAGCCCGGGCTGTTCCTGTCGATCCAGGACCTGCAGGAGGCGACGGGCATCGGCCGCACTCCCATCCACCAGGCCGTCAGCCGCCTCGCGGCCGACACCCTGATCGTCGTCCGCCCCCGCCACGGACTGCAGATCGCGCCGATCGACCTGGCGCGTGAACGCACCTTGCTGCTGCTGCGACGTGACATGGAACGCTTCGTCGTGCGGCTCGCCGCGGAGCGCTCCGGCCCATCGCACCGCAACCAGCTCCTGCACATCAGCCGTACCTTATGCGACAGACGGGAGGGAATGACCGTGAGCGAGTTCAACCAGCTCGACCGCCGCATCGATCAGCTGCTCAGCGCTGCGGCCGGCGAGCCCTTCCTGGAACACACGCTGCGGCCCCTGCACACGATCTTTCGTCGCATCGGTTGGATCTATCACACCTGGTCCTCTGGCGAAGGCTTGGCCAAGACCATGGATTGCCACTTGGCGATCCTCGACGCGGTGGCCGGGCGTCGCGTCGAGGACGCCGTCGCCGCGTCTGACGGACTGATCGCCTTCAGCGACAGCATGTTCGACGTCATCGAGCGCGAGGCCGACCCGGCGCTGCTCGACTGCAACCTGGAACTGCTGGCGGCTGGCTGAGGGTTCGGGGAAGGAAACGGAGAGACATGCGCATCGTCTTCCACGGCGAGAACGCCGCGTCCTTCAGCGACGGGTTCGCCGCGCTGGTCGGGGAGGCGGCGGAGGTCGCCATCCTGCCGGACGCGTTGCAGACCGCGGCGGAGCGGGACGCTTTCACCGGCGCCGACGTGATCATCGGCACGCGCTTCAACGCCTCGCTGCCGCGGCCTGAGAGGTTGCGGCTGTTCCACGTGCCCGGCGCCGGCTACGACGCGGTGGACCTCGACGCCCTGCCGCCGGGTGCTGTGGTCTGCAACTGCTTCGGCCACGAGCAGGCCATCGCCGAATACGTCATGGCGGCATTGCTGCAGCGCCAGATCCCCCTGGCCGACGCCGACCGCCGGTTGCGGCAGGGGGATTGGACCTACTGGGCTGGCGCCCCGGAGCGCACGCATGGCGAGATCGCCGGCAGCACGCTGGGCCTGCTGGGCTTCAGGCATATCGGCCAGGCCGTCGCGGCGCGGGCACGCGCCTTCGGCATGCGCGTCCACGTCGCCAACCGCAGCGCGGTGCCCGTGTCCGACCTGGTGGACCGCTTCTTCCCGCTCGCCGCCCTCGCTGAGTTCTGGGGCAGCGCGGACAGCATCGTCGTCACGGTCCCGCTGACCCCGGACACGCTCGGGATCGTGGGGCGAGAAGCCTTCGCGGCGATGCGGAGCGGCGCCGTGCTGGTCAACGTGGCCCGTGGCCCGGTCGTGGACGAGCAGGCGCTCTACGATGCGCTGCGGGAGGGCCGCATCGGCGGTGCGGTGATCGATACCTGGTATCAATACCCGACGCCGGGCCACCTGCAGGGCGCTCCCTCCGCCCTGCCGTTCGATACCCTGCCGAACCTCCTCATGACCCCGCATATGTCGGGCTGGACCACCGGGACGATCCGGCGCCGGCAGCACGCCATGGCGGAGAACATACGCCACCGCATGCGGGGCGAGCCCTGCAGCAACGTGGTCCGGGCTGGCTGAGCCATCCCGCGCTCAAGATTGTTGACGACGGTAAAATATCACGATGTTCGCGTGTCAAACGCCGTTCCCGGGGCCAGAGATTTTCTGGAGCTTCAGGCGGACGGCTTGGCGGGATCAGCGCCTCACGGTGCCGACGCGCCGCAAGAAGAAGTCACGCAGGGAGAGAACGATGCTACAGCGAACTCCTCGGACTTACTGTGCCCATCCCGCGCCGCAGGGCGGGATGAGCTGAGCGGCCGCGCCGATTCAGGCATGGTTCAGGTAGCTCCAACGCTGTCCGCATAACGAAACGTCCAGGAGGAATTAATGGTCCATCCGACACGCCGAGACATCGCCATCGCCGCTGCCTCGGTCGCGCTGTTGCGGCCGCGGAGCCGCCCGGCGCTCGCACAGGGTGCGAAGGAAACGCTCACCTTCGCCGCCGTGACCTTCACGGAAGCCGGGCGTGGCGAGAAGCTGCGGGCCTGGGTGGACAAGTTCAACAAGAGCCAGGACCGGATCGAGGTGCAGGCCGTCGGCATGCCGTTCGCCACGTTGGCGAACACCGTGTTCACGCAGATGGGCGGCGGCAGCGGGCCGGATCTCGTCCGCTTCGACCAGATCGACTACTACGCAGCCATCGCGGCGAACCGCATCCTCCCGCTCGA
>JBBSIT010000476.1:0-4387 GCA_038231995.1 Acetobacterales bacterium
CGACGTATGGCCCTCAACCTTGCAAAGCTCGAGGGCTCAAAGGACTCCATGAAAGGCAAGCTCTATCGCGCTGCCTTGAACGAGGAGTTCCTGACACGCCTTCTCGCCCAGTTCGGCAAAACTCAAATGCGATAGCCCTGGCGGAGCCCCCGAGACGGAGGCACCGCCAGCCGGGGTTGCCCGCTTGGCGGTGAATGCTGCCGTGGCTCTGGGGGTGTTCCTGTGGGAGACGCACGAGGCGTCTGCCGGCCGGCTGTCGTAGCCCATAGGTTTCCTACGTCCGCTGTCCACCCATCTGAAACATTGCCCGCGGGTGCCCTGACCCAGCGTCAAGTGGCCCGGCGGCGCCTGGGTCGATACACCAGCAGCAGCGCGAGCACGGAGGCCGCGACGGCCGGCACGCCGACGGTCCAGCGCTCGCGCTCCCGCGCCACCGCGCGCAGGTGGTCCTGCACGAAGCGCTCGCCGCGGCCCATCTCGTTGAAGGTCTGCTGGAACGAGGCGACGCGCCGCAGGTCCTCCTCACCGAGGCCCTCGCCCTTCCAGCGCGCCTCGCGCTCCGCGGCGCGCAGGCGCTCGACCTCGCGGCGGTTGCGCGCCTCGGTCTCGGTCGCCTCCGCGAAGATGCGCCGCTCGCCCGCCGTCATCGACCGCTCGGGGCCGAGGCCGCTCACGCGCTCGAATGCGGCCAGCAGGGGCTGGTCGCTCGCGGGCGAGGCGATCAACCATATGCCCTGCGCGAGGACAGCGAGGGCCACAACCCCCACCGCGGCCATGGCCACGCCCCGCGGCCCCGCGCGCGGCACGTGCAAGAGGACCGCGCCAAGCAGCACGGCCGCGAAAGCGGCGACCATGGCGGCACCGGTCGGCAAGTCGAGCGCGACGGAGGCGGCGAAGCCGAGCAGGCTCGCGAGCGTCCCGGCCGCCCAGCCGATACCGAGCGCCGCGCCGGCGCGCGGGGAGAACAAGGTGCCGATCACCGCCGGGATGATGAGAAACGCGAACACGAGCAGGACGCCCGCCAGCGCGACCGAGCTGGTCACGACGAGGCCGAAGCTGCCGTAGAACACCAGGTCCCAAAGCAGGGTGGGCGCTCCGCCCGCGGCGGCGAGCAGCTTCCGGCGGCAGGCGAGGTGCAGCAGGCCGACGGCGCCGTAGAGCAGCGCGAGCGTCTGCACGTTGCCGGCGCCTACGGTCAGGATGTCGCCGACCAGCATGCGCTTGACGTGCTCGGCGCCCTGCGGCGAGCGGTCCACCACCAGCACGGTCAGCGCGGTCGCCACGACGTAGACGATGCCGATGACCGCTTCCTGGCTCACCTGCGCCGAGACGCGCCGGCTGAAGGTCAGCAGCACGGCGCCGGCGCCGGCGAACAGCAGGGCGTAGCCGAACCCGGCCGGGCCGCCTGGCGCGTGCCCGGCGGCAACCGCGACCGTAGCCCCGAGCGCCGAGAGCTGGGCGAGCGCGAGGTCCGCGAACACCACGCCGCGCCGCAGCACCTGCAGCCCGAGCCAGGTGTGCATGCCTACGAAGATCACCGCTGCCAGGAACGGGAGCAGCAGCAGGGAGGCGAGGTCGCCCATCGGTTCAGCGCGCCTCGTCCAGCGCCGCCGCCAGCAGCTCGACGTCGTGGTCGAACAAAGCGAGGTAGCCCCCCGTGCCCGGCGCGCTTTCGACCGAGGGGGCGAGCGGCACGACCCGCGCCCCGGTCCGCGCCGCGAGCGCCCTCGCGGCGTCGGCCGGCGCGAACGGCTCGATCAGGATCGCGCGCACGTCCTGCGCCCGCATGGAAGCGGCGAGGGCGGCCAGGCGCGCAGGACCCGGCGGCACACCCTCCTTCGGCTCCATCACCTCGACGATGTTCAACCGGAAGCGGCGGGCGAAGTAGGGCCAGCTATTGTGGTAGGCCACGAGGGCGGCGCCCCGGTGCGGCGCGAGCCGGACCGTCCAGGCCGCGAGCCGGCCGCGGAGGTCGGCGGCGAAGCGGGCATGGGCCGCCTCGATCTCGGAGCGGCGCTCCGGCACCAGGTGCACGAGCGCCTCGGCGATGGCGGCGCTCATCGGCCCGGCGTTGGCCGGGTCGAGCCAGTAATGCGGGTTGGCGGCGCCGTGCGCGTGGCCGGACCGGGCCTCGACGCTGCTCCCTTGCACCTCCAGCAGCGCCACTCCCGTCGAGAGGTCGAGCTGCCCCTCGCCGCCGCGGCGCAGCGAGGGCCGGCCCGCCTGGTCGAGCAGCCGGTCGAGCCATTCGTCGTAGCCTAGCCCGATCCGCAGCACGAGCGAGGCGCCCCGGACGAGCGCGAGATGGGCGGGCCGGGGCTGGAACGCCTCGGCATCGCCACCCGGCGGCACGAGGCTCTCGACCCGCACCGCACCGTCCGAGACCGCGTTGGCAAGGCTCGCGAGGTCCGGCGTCGTCGCGACCACGCTCGGCTGGGCATGGGCCGAACCTCCGGAGAGCAGCACCAGGGCGGCGAGGACGCCCCGGCGGCGCAGCCCGGCTACCGCGCGGTCCACAGGCTCTTCGGCACGGTGCAGTGGACCTCCTTGTCCCCGCTCCGGTGCGGCGCGATGCGGCAATCCATCGCCACACTGGCGAGCGCATAGGCGTCAAGCCGGGTCAGGCCCTTCTTCTGCACGAGGCCGTTGATCATCGCAATCGAGGCGGCGTCCATCGCCTTGCCCAGGCTTGGGTCGCTCGCGTAGGTCGCGAACGCCTCGGCGGTGTCCTCCCGCGGCAGCGCGGCCGGGCGCGGGGCGCCGGCCTGCTTGGGGATCATGCAGTAGGTGCCCTTGACGATGTTCACGACCTCGGAGACCGGGCAGTTCCAGCCGTCGAGCATCGCCTGCTCGGCCTGCGCCGCGGGCACGCCGCGCTGCTCGACCAGGAACTTCGTCGTCTCCGACTTGAGCAGGTCGAGCGCCTTGTCGAGGTCCTCGTCGTAGCCGACCGTGATCCAGTCGGTCGGCGTCTCGACGCGCGGCCATTCGAGCCGCTGGCCCTTGATGACGTCCACCGTGATGTTCAGCTCCTTGAAGGCCGTCTCCATCGCGGTCAGGTTGACCTCGCCGTTGCCCTGGGCGGCATGGGAGTCGCCCGACCAGAGCAGCGCGCCCTTGACGAACACCGGCACGTAGAGCGTGGAGCCCGCGCGCATCTCGCGGATGTCGAGGTTGCCGGCGAAGCGGCCGGGCGGCACCGAGCTGTAGCGGCCAGGCTCGGCCCGCGCCACGCCGAGCGTGCCTGGGAACGGGCCGATCGGCAGCACGATGCCGGGCGCAAACTCGATCTGCCCCTTGTCGATGTCCATGTAGAAGAACTTGATTTGGCCGTCCGGGAACTGCTTCGGAAACTCACCGAACAGGCCAGGTACGTTGAAGTTGGTCGCGTAGGCGCGCGGCACGATCTTGTTGAGGCGGACTCGCAGCACGTCGCCGGGCTCGGCGCCCTCGACGTAGATCGGGCCGGTGAGGGTGTGCGGCCCGCGGCCGGGATAGTCGGTGCGCGTCTTCTTGACCTGCTCGATGGTGATGCCCGGCACGATCTGGTTGTGCGAGTGCATCATCGTCTCCATGACGACCGTGTCGCCGGAGCGGATGTGCAGGACCGGGGCCTCGGCATTGTCGAACCAGCCCCACTGCGTGGTCGCGGGCGTGGCCGGCAGGAGGTGGGTCTGGCCCCGCCCCGCCGTCGCGGTGGGAGCCTCCATGCCCCCCTCGCGCAGCGGCCCGTAGACGAAGGGCTGGTATGTCTTGGGGTTGCTGAGGTCAGGCTGCGGCGGCGGCGTCGGCCGCGCGGGCACAAGCGTCTGGCCCTCCGTCGCGTCGCGCCCCGCCCCGGCCGGGGCGTTCTGCTGCTGCCTGGTCTCCCCGGCGTCCCGCCGCGTCTCAGGCGTCGAGAGGCCGGACGGCGCTTGCTGCGCTGCGGCGGCCCAGGCGAAGCTGAGGCAGATGCCGGCCGCAGCCGTGGTCATCTTATGGGCAACCCTCATGGACGTGTGCTCCTCTTCTCGGCTCGGGCGGCGAGTGTAACACCCAAGCTGCGAGGAGACGAACAGGAACCATGCTGCGGCAGGCCTCTATTTCTCCACGAATGCCTTCTCGATCACGTAATGGCCGGGCTGGCTGTGGCTGCCCTCCTCGAAGCCGTGGTGACGATGCTGCTCCCCGCAGAACGGACAAAGCACCAGGGATTGCCCGCCATCGGCTGCGAAAGCAGGAACGTCGGGATGCAGCCAAGGCGCATCGCAGACTAGGGCCTGTTGAGATTTAGGATTTCCATGGCGACGGCATCCGTGGTTCAAGCTCCGAAAGGAGTTTGCCATGGACCGGTTCAGCCTGACGGACGCGCAATGGGAGACGATGCAGCCTTTCTGCCTCGGCAAGC
>JBBSIT010000477.1:0-4383 GCA_038231995.1 Acetobacterales bacterium
GAAACGCACCTGCGCGCCGCCGATGGCGAAGCTAGGGAAGACGTGCAGCAGCAGCGGGGTCACGCATGGGCCAGGGCGGAGTCGGCGGGTTCGGCGGCACCCAGCTCGGAGGCGAGGAAGCCCTCGAACACCAGGAGCAGCCAGAGCGCGCCTCTGTTGTCGATGCGCACGGTCTCGTGCTCGTCCAGCAGCCGTGCGAGGGCGGCGGGGTCGAACAAGCCGCAATCCCGCATCGCCGGGCCGAGCAGGCGCGCACGCACCTCCGCGGCCCGGCTGCGGAACAGGCGGGCGGGCGAGGTGGCGAAGCCCTGCTTGGTGCGATACAGGATCTCGCGCGGCACGAGCGGCTCCATGGCGCGCTTGAGCACCCATTTGCCTTCCATGCCCCGCAGCTTGAGGCCGGGCGGCAGGCCGAGGCCCCACTCGACGAACTCGTGGTCGAGGAACGGCGCGCGCGCCTCGAGCGAGACGGCCATGCTGGCCCGGTCTACCTTAGTCAGGATGTCGCCGACGAGATAGGTGTGGATATCGACATACTGGGCCTGCAGCAGGCTGTCCTCGGTGCCGCTCGCCTCCATGAGATCGACGACGCGGGCCGCCGGGTCATGCCCGTCGAGCTGAGCGCGCAGGCTTGGGGAGAACAGCGCGCGGCGCCGGTCGTGGTGCACCTTGGTCAGCATGCGGTAATAGCCGAGCGCGCTGTCCAGGCTGATCTCGGTCAGCGTGTGCTTGGCGCGCAGCCAGCGCGGCGCCCAGTCCATCTTGGGATAGGCCTGCGCCACCCGACCCAGCACGGAGCGGCGCAGCGGCGCAGGGATGAGGCGGCGCACCGCCTCGGTCACCTGGTGGAAGCGGTAGCGGCGATAGCCGGCGAACACCTCGTCCCCGCCATCGCCTGAGACCGCGACCGTGACGTGCCGGCGCGCCAGCGCACAGACGGCGAGGGTGGGGACCGAGGAGCTGTCGCCGAACGGCTCGCCGTGGATGCGTCCCTGGCCGCGGGCGCCGGCCATGTAGTCGAGCACCGCGGTGTCGCTGTGCTGCGCGGTGCCGTAGCGCCGCGCCATGCTCTCGGCGAGCGGCGTCTCGTCCTCGCTGCCGCCGAAGCCGATGGTGAAGGTGCTGAGCGGGGATGACTTGAGCTTTGCGGCGGTGGCGACGACCGCGCTGCTGTCCACGCCGCCCGACAGGAACGCGCCCAGCGGAACGTCGGCGATCAGCCGGCGGCGGGTGGCCTCCGTGAGATGCCGGGTCAGCCCGGCGACCGCATCGGCCTCGGTTTCCGGCCGGGTGACGGTCGGAACGCTCCAGTAGCGGTGCGGCACGGCGGGGGCGCCGTCGCGGTCGAGCAACAGGTAGTGGGCTGCGGGCAGCTTGTGGATGCCCTCGAAGATGGTGCCGGGGTCCGGCACGTAGCCATAGGCGAAGAAGTCGTCCACGGCGGCGGGGCTGATGCGCCGCGGGAGCCCCGGCACGTGGGCCAGCGCACCCAGCTCGGAGGCGAACACGAGGGCGCCGTCCGGGGTGCGGGCGTAGTGCAGCGGCTTCTTGCCCAGGTGGTCGCGGGCGATGAACAACTGGCCGCGGTTGCGGTCCCAGATCGCGAAGACGAACTGGCCGACCAGGCGCTGCAGGCAGTCCGGCCCCCACTCCTCCCAGGCGTGGATGATGGCCTCGGTATCGGACCGGGTGCGGAAGGTGTGGCCGCGCGCCTCCAGCACCGGGCGCAGGCGCGCATGGTCGTAGAACTCGCCGTTGAACACGATGACGACGCTGCCGTCCTCGTTGAACATGGGCTGGTGGCCGCCGCCGATGTCGATGATGGACAGGCGCCGATGGCCGAGGCCTATGCCGGGCTCGACGTGGAAGCCGTCGCCATCCGGGCCGCGGTGGCTCAGCGCTCCAGTCATGCGGGCGAGCGTGCCCGAGTCGATGCCGCCCCTATCGGCGCGGAAGATGCCAGCCAGTCCGCACATCGCCGTCTCCTGCCGCAACACCCGGTGCAACCCGGAGACTACACCAACCGCTTATCATGGCGAAACCCTTGCCGCACCTGCAGGCCAATCCATGGGTTCGGTCCAGCGGCCGCCCATGAAGCTGGCAAGAACGATGCTCAGCAGCAACATGATAGCTAGAACGATCAACAAACAGTATAGACCGGATCGAATTCGTCCTCGTTTCCGTTGATCAGTAGCAACGATCTCGGCCGGGTTGGCGAGGAGCATGGCCGCAAATGCCGCTTGGCGGCCCGTGGCGGCGGCGAGCAGGCAGGGTGGCGTGGCCTGCCGCACCCAGATCGAGCCTACCGTCCCCGGGCGCCCTTCGCAGATGCGTCAAGTGTGGTTCGGGCATACGGCGCCCGGTTCCAACAAAAGACGCTCGCCGGACCGGCCGGCCTGGCCCCTGTCACGCTGCGATAAACCCTGCTGCACGTGCAAAAAGCTATTTGCTCTCAGATTATTAACGCGACATGGACGACGTTCTTGTTTTTGAGGCGCACGCTTAGGTTGACTCATCCTGTGATGCCCGGCATCACAGAACCGTGAGCTTAAGGGTTCCTTAGCTCTTCCCGCCCGATGCTGCGGCATCCGGCCCGCCTTGGCCGCGCCCTGCGGTCCGCTTTCGCCCGCCCCAAACCGGGGTGCCCCTCCGTCAGCGTGCCTGGCTTCACGGCGCGCTCATTGTAGGAATTCGCATGTCGATTCTCACGGTTGGCTCAGGCCAGCAGTTCGCTCGCCTATCCGATGCGATCGCCGCCTCCCGCGACGGCGACGTGATCCGCGCCCAGGCCGGCACATACGTCAACGATTTCGCAATCATCACTACGCGCATCTCCATCGAAGGCGTGGGCGGCATGGTGAACCTGGTTGCCACCCAACCGCCGCCGAACGGCAAGGTCATCCTCACCACGACGACCGACGTGACGCTCGACCACGTCGCCCTGTCCGGTGCGACCTCATCCTCCGGGAATGGCGCCGGCATACGCCACGAGAACGGCGCGCTCACGCTGAACTACGTCTATATCCACGACAACCAGGATGGCATCCTGGCCGGCGACGGCCCGAACAACAGCATCACGATCACCAACTCCGAGTTCGCCTTTAACGGGGCGGGCGATGGGCAGACGCATGGAATCTACGTCAACCAGATCCAGCAGCTCACGATCCGCGACAGCTACTTCCACGACACCTCGGTCGGGCACGAGATCAAGAGCCGCGCGTACAACACGCTGATCGAGAACAGCCGGATCATGAGCGGGCCGACGGGCACGGACAGCTACGCCGTCGACCTGCCGAACGGGGGCGCAGCCGTGCTGCGCAACAACGTCATCGTGGAGGGCGCGCAGTCGCAGAACCCCAACACGATCGACTACGGCGGCGAGGCGGGGCCGCTCGCCGGGTCGAGCCTGCTGCTCTCGGGCAACACCTTCATCAATGACCGCTCCAACGCGAACTTGCTGCGCAGCGTGAGCGGCGTGACGGCCACGCTCTCGGACAACCGGACGTTCGGCTACAGCTCGAACCAGATCACGCAGGGGCCTGCCAACATCTCAGGCACAATCGTCCTGGCGACCCGGCCGGCGGTCGACACCTCCGCGATCTCCTTCGGCGCATCCAGCCAGCCCGCGCCGGTTCCGGCTCCGGTTCCGGTCCCGGTCCCGGTCGCGTCCACCGGCCCCGACACGCTCGTCCTCAACCTCTCCGAGGACGCCTATCAGGGCAACGCGCAGTTCGTCGCCCTGATGGACGGCGTCGAGCTCGCCGCCGCGCAGCAGGTCACGGCGCTGCACGGCAGCGGCCAGTCGCAGGCGTTCACTTTCAACGGCTCGTTCGGCAGCGGGGCGCACACCGTCGGCGTCCGCTTCCTCAACGACGCCTGGGGCGGCTCGCCGGCCGCCGACCGCAATCTCTATGTCGACTCCGTCGCCTTCAACGGCACGCAATACCCGGATGCCAAGGCGAACCTGTTCTCCGCCGGCGTCGCGAACTTCAACGTCGGCACTGCCGCGGAAGTCCCGGTCGCCACGATCCCGCCCGTCGGCAGCGGCCCCGACACGCTCGTCCTCAACCTCTCCGAGGACGCCTACCAGGGCAACGCGGAGTTCACCGTCACCGTCGACGGCAATCAGATCGGCGGGTCGCAGCAGGTCACGGCGCTGCATGGCAGCGGCCAGTCGCAGGCCTTCACCTTCAACGGCTCGTTCGGCAGCGGGACGCACACCGTCGGTGTCCGCTTCCTCACCGACGCCTGGGGCGGCTCGCCGGCCGCCGACCGCAACCTCTATGTCGACTCCATCGCCTTCAACGGCACGCAATACCCGAACGCCAAGGCGAACCTGTTCTCCGCCGGCGTCGCGAACTTCAACGTCGGCACTGCCGCGGA
>JBBSIT010000478.1:0-4375 GCA_038231995.1 Acetobacterales bacterium
CAGCTCGAAATGGTTGGGCGTCAGGATGTCAGCCGCCAGCGCCGCCCGGTCGCGCATGAACTCGGGGATGCCCGGCCGGACGAACACGCCGCGCCCCTCGTCGCCGATCACCGGGTCGCAGCAGTAGAGTGCCAAGCGGTTCGCCGCCCGCACGCGGGACACCGCGTCGAGCACGGCCTCGCCGATGCCGGCGTCGCCCATGTAGCCCGACAGCACCGCGGAGCAGGACGGCAGCACGCCGCGCGCCGCGATGCCATCCACCAGCTCGCGCACGACCTCCCCGGTATAGACCTGCCCGGTCCAGGCGCCATAGCCGGTATGGTTGCTGAACTGCACGGTGTTGATCGCCCAGACCTCGGCGCCGAGCCGCTGCAGGGGGAATACGGCCGACGCGTTGCCCACGTGGCCGTAAGCTACCCAGGACTGGATGGACAGGATGTTCAAGCGCAGCGCCCGCCATCGACCGGCAGCAGCACGCCGGTGATGAACCGGCTGGCATCCTCGGCCAGCCACAGGCAGGCATTGGCGATGTCGGCCGGCGTGCTCATTCGCCCCAGCGGGATGCTGGCCAGGAAGCGAGCCCGGTTCTCCGGCGTATCCGGCACGCCCATGAACTCCTCCAGCAGCCCGGTGGCGCCCATGACGGGACAGATCGCGTTCACCCGGATGTCGTCGGGCGCCAGCTCGGTCGCCATGCACTGCGTGATGGTGTTCACCGCGCCCTTCGTGCCGTTGTACCACACCAGGCCCGGCCGCGGCCGAATGCCGGCGGTGCTGCTGATGTTGACGATGCTGCCGCCCCTGCCCTGCCGCCGCAGCACCGGCACCGCCGACTGCGCCATCCAGTAGATGGACTTCACGTTCACCCCGTACACCCGGTCGAACGTGTCGGCGTCCACTTCCAGCATTGGCCGGTTGCGGTGCGTGGTGCCCGCGTTGTTCACCACCACGTCCAGCCCGCCGTATTGCTTGACCGCGGCGTCCACCATCGCCTGCACGTCTTCGCCGCTCGCGACGTCGCCCGCGACCGGATGCCCGCCGATCTCGCCCGCGATCCGCTCGGCCGCCTCCGCGCGCAGGTCGGCGCACACCACTTTCGCGCCCTCCGCCGCGTACAGCCGGGCGATGCCCTCGCCGAACCCACCGCCCGCGCCCGTTACCAACGTGATTTTTCCACTCAGCCGCATCGCCCCGCCCTCCCCTTTGCCTGGACGCTAGACGCCGGCCCCACGGGCGACAACCGGCTTGCCTTGCCCCGCTTGTCATGCGCCGTGCCGCCGACTATCGCTGCGCCATGGCCGATCCGCACCTGTTCCGACCAATCACCTTCCGCTCCGTCACCGCCCGCAACCGCGTCGCCGTCTCGCCGATGTGCCAGTACAGCGCGACCGACGGCCTGGGCGACGACTGGCACATCCAGACGCTCGGCTCGAAGGCGGCCGGCGGCGCCGGGATCGTGTTCACCGAGGCGACGCATGTGAGCCCGCGGGGACGCATCACGCCGGGCTGCCTCGGGCTGTGGAACGAGCAGCACGTGGCGTTCCTGTCGCGCGTGACGGCGCTCATCGAGCGGTGCGGCGCGGTGCCCGGCATCCAGGTCAGCCATGCCGGGCGCAAGGCCAGCAGCCAGCGCCCCTGGGAGGGCGGCCGCGCGCTGCTGGCCGCCGACGGCGGCTGGGTGCCGCTGGCCGCCAGTCCCCTGCCGTTCCATGACGACGCGGTCGAGCCGCACGCCATGAGCGCTGCCGAGATCGGCGAGGTCGTCGCCGAGTTCGGCCGCACGGCCGCGCTGGCCCGGCGCGCCGAGTTCCGCATCCTGGAGCTGCATGCGGCGCACGGCTACCTGCTGCACTCCTTCCTCTCGCCCATCAGCAACCAGCGCAACGACGAGTATGGCGGGGACCTCGCCGGCCGCGCGAGGCTGCTGATGGAGGTGCTGGACGCCGTCCGCGCGGAGTGGCCGGACGAGCTGCCGCTGTTCGTCCGCCTGTCCTGCGTGGACTGGGCCGAGGGCGGGCTGGTGCTCGACGACGCCGTGCAGATCGGCGCCTGGCTGAAGCTGCGCGGCGACGTGGACCTGGTGGACTGCTCGGCCGGCGGCGTCACGCCGCATATCCGCATCCCTTCGGTTCACCCGGGCTACCAGGTGCCGTTCGCGGAGGCCTTGCGGCATCGGGCCGGCATCGCGACCGGCGCCGTCGGCATGATCCGCACGCCGGAGCAGGCGGAGGAGGTGATCGCCAATGGCCGCGCCGACATCGTGCTGCTCGCCCGCGCGATCCTCGCCGACCCGGCCTGGACCGGCCGCGCCGCCCGCGCGCTCGGCGCCACGCTGGAGGTGCCGCCGCAATACCTGCGCGCATACGCATAGGCCCTTTGCCTTGATCGGCAATCGCAATGTGGCGGCCGTGCTGCCCACCTCCCTGTTCGGCGTCGCGGCGGGCATGCTCCACGGCGTTCCCGCCGGAGTTACGGCGGAGAGGCGCGCGGTGGGATGGCGGGCCTGGACGGCGCGGCCCATCCTGGCGCTGCTGTTCATCCTGATCGCCCTGCCGACCGGCGCGTTGCTGGCGATGCTGACGCCGCCGGGCCAGGTCGCCGACGAGCCGGCTCACGTACTGCGCGCAGGCAGCCTGCTGCATGGACAGCTGATCGGCCGCCGCACGCTCTTTACCATGCCGGACGGCATCGAGCGGCTCATGGGCGGCGTTGATGCCGACGCGGCGCTGCTCTCCGTCATGGAGGGACCGGGCTGGCCCAAACTCGACCGCGCACGGATCAAACGGCTCCGAGCGATCTGCTGGCAAGGCACCCGGCAGTTCTACCAGGTCCCCAACGTCGCGATCTACATGCCCGTATTCTACGTCCCTTCGGCGCTCGGCATGGCCGCTGCCAAGCTCCTCGGCGCCGGCCCCTACGATGCGGTCCAGACCGGGCGGCTCGTCAACGTCCTCTGCGTCGTGCTGGCCGGCGCCGCGGCGCTGCTCCTGGCGCGACGCGGACACGCCTTGCTGTTCTGCACGATGACCTTCCCGATGACGCTGAGCCTCGCGGCGTCGTTCAACCAGGACGGGCTGCTGATCGTCTCCTGCGCGCTGGCCGCCGCCTTGCTGACTCGCACCGAGTCCCGGCGGTCCTACTGGACGGCCGCGGCGATCCTCGGCTGCGTGGTGGCGGTCAAGCTGCCCTACGCGCCCCTGCTGGCCGCGCTGCTGCTGCCGTTGCCGCCGCCGCGGGAGTGGCTGCGGCGCGACGGGTTGCTGCGCCGGGTCGGGATAGCCCTCCTGGTGGCCCTGCCCGGAGTGCTCTGGACGTGGTACGCGCTGCGCAACGTCTCGTCGCCGTTCATGTGGCCGCCCTACGAGGCCGGACCGCTCTGGCCCGGCGCACGCCCCGCGCCGTTCGACTCGACCAACCCGCTGGCGCAGCTCTCCGTGCTGCTCGCCGAGCCGTTGCGCGCCCTGACGGTGCCGTGGAACACGCTGTCGCACGACAAGGGAATGCTGCTCAGCGCGGTCGGGGTCCTCGGCTGGCTCAATCTCCGCCTGCCGGAGGGCATGTACACGGCATGGGGATTCGCAGTCGCGGCGGCGGTGCTGTGCGATCTTCTCGCGCCAAAACCCCGCGAAGCGAGCGGCAGACTGGGCGATATGGCGCTCATGCTGCTGGCGTCCGCGCTGTGCGTGCTGGGCATATACCTGTCGCAGTACTTGACCTGGACCCCGGTCGGAAAGGCTTCGGTCGATGGTCCGTCCGGGCGCTACCTGCTGCCGATCCTGCCCTTCCTGGCGATCGGCCTGCCGCAACTCGCCCTGCCCTTCAGCACCGCCCTGCGCGCCGCGTGCCTGGTTCTGCCTGTCGCGGCAGCCGCCATCGGCGTGGTCGTGCTGCCCTTGGTGATCGTCGCCGAGTTCTATCTGCGCTGACGCGCCGGCCCAGGCTCGCAACCCGCGCCAGGCGCCCGGCGTTCGCTCGTGGCCAGAACAGAGGTCCCGCCATGCTGCCACGCACCCTCGCCGCCCTGCTCGCCCTCAGCTTCGCCGGCCCGGCGCTCGCGCAGGGCGCCGGCGCCCAGACCCAGGGCGCCGGGACAACGCCTTCCAGTCAGCCGATTATCCTGCCCGACACCGGCGGCATTCCTATCGTTTCGGGCACGGCGGGCGAGCGCGGCCGCGCCGGTCCCGTCAACCCGGGCAGCGCCGCTCCCCCCGGGACGGTCGGCGGCGTTGGCGGCGCAGCCAGCGACGGCACCGGGCCGCTCGGCGGCAAGGAAGTGACGACGGGTGGCAGCGCCGCACAGGGAAAGCGCTAAAACCCTATCCCGGTAGGCAGTGGCGGAGGGCCGGCGAGGGATTTTTCGTGCCGGGCAGGAAGG
>JBBSIT010000479.1:0-4367 GCA_038231995.1 Acetobacterales bacterium
GTGCGGCGCATCAGCGCGTCGATGTCGCGCTCATACCACATGTTGATCGCGCCCGCGGCGCCGGCGCCGACGGCGATGCACAGCACGGCGGCGAGGGCGAGCACGGGATGCAGACGGCCCGGCGCCACCAGCAGCCCGACCAAGCCGGTGAGCACCACGAGCGTCATCACCCGCGGCTTGAGCAGGGCGAACCAGTCCCGCACGTCGGTGCCGGTCTCGGCAGGCAGAAGGGGGGCCGAAGCCCCGCTACTGCGCTTTACGTCTAGCGCAGCGTTGGTCATCACCGGACTCGCGGCAACGTCTCGAAGGTGTGGAACGGCGGCGGCGAGGTGACGGTCCACTCCAGGGTCGTCGCACCCTCGCCCCAGTAGTTGTCCGCCACCGTGACCTTCGAGGTGAAGACGCGGAACAGCACGTAGAGGAAGATCAGGACGGAGATGCCGGAGATGTAGGCGCCGATCGACGCGACCATGTTCCAGCCGTGGAAGGCGTCGGGATAGTCGGGGTAGCGGCGCGGCATGCCGGCGAGGCCGAGGAAGTGCATGGGGAAAAAGGTCAGGTTCACGCCGATGAAGGTGACCCAGAAATGCACCTGGCCCCAGAACTCCGGGTATTGCCGACCCGACATCTTGCCGATCCAGTAGTAGAAGCCGGCGAAGATGGAGAACACGGCGCCGAGGCTCAGCACGTAATGGAAGTGGGCGACCACGTAGTAGGTGTTGTGCACGATCGAGTCGATGCTGGCGTTGGACAGCACGATGCCGGTGACGCCGCCGACGGTGAACAGGAAGATGAAGCCGATGGCGAACAGCATCGGCGTCTTGAGCTCAATGCTGCCGCCCCACATCGTGGCGATCCAGGAGAAGATCTTGATGCCCGTGGGCACGGCGATGATCATGGTCGCGGCCATGAAATAGGCGCGCGTGTCCACCGAGATGCCCGAGACGAACATGTGATGCGCCCACACGACGAAGCCGACCACGCCGATGGCGACCATGGCGTAGGCCATGCCGAGATAGCCGAAGATCGGCTTGCGGGAGAAGGTCGAGACGACGTGGCTGACCATGCCGAAGCCCGGCAGGATCATGATGTAGACCTCGGGGTGCCCGAAGAACCAGAACAGGTGCTGGAACAGCACCGGGTCGCCGCCCCCCTGGGGCTCGAAGAAGGCCGTGCCGAAGTTGCGGTCGGTGATAAGCATGGTGATGGCGCCGGCCAGCACGGGAATGGAGAGCAGTAGCAGGAACGCCGTCACCAGCATCGACCACACGAACAGCGGCATCTTATGCAGGGTCATGCCCGGCGCGCGCATGTTGAAGATGGTCGTGATGAAATTGATTGCGCCTAGCAACGACGACGCGCCGGCGAGATGCAGCGCGAACAGGGTGTAGTCCATCGCCGGGCCGCTCTGGTACGTGTTGTTCGACAGCGGCGGATAGAGCGTCCAGCCGGAGCCTGAGCCGGCGCCGCTGAACAGGCCCATCATGATGAGCGTGAACGCCGGCACGAGCAGCCAGAAGCTGACGTTGTTCAGGCGGGGGAACGCCATGTCGGGCGCGCCGATCATGATCGGCACGAACCAGTTGCCGAAGCCGCCGATCATGGCGGGCATGACCATGAAAAATATCATGATCAGCCCGTGCGCCGTGACCGTCGCGTTCCAGGCCTGGCCGTCCTTGAAGTAGGCCATGCCGGGGTTCTGCAGCTCCAGCCGCATATACATGGACAGAGCGACGCCGAAGCACCCCGCGATGATCGCGAAGAGTAGGTAGAGCGTGCCGATATCCTTGTGGTTCGTGCTGAACAGCCACCGGCGCACGAACCCTGGAGCGTGCCCGTGGTCGTCATGGTGCTGGTCGTGGGTTGTCGCCGACATCTCTCTCGCTCCTACGCGCTGCCCAGGACGATCTGCACGGCCCGGATCAACGCTGCTGCTCCGCAACGGCCAGGCGCGTCGGCTCCCGCACGGGGAAGGACGTCGCACCCTCGGCAAACTTCGTCTTGGCCTCCTCGACCCAGGCCGCGAACTCCGGCTCCGTCAGCGCGCGCACCGAGATCGGCATCGCGCTGTGATTGGTCCCGCACACCTGGTTGCACTGGCCGTAATAGGTGCCGGGCTGGTCGACCCGCACCCACGTCTCGATCGTCCGCCCCGGGATCGCGTAGCGCTGCACCCCGAGCGAGGGGATGAAGAAGCTGTGGATCACGTCGGCGCCGGTGATCAGGATGCGCACGTTCTTGCCCGCGGGCAGCACCACCTGGTTGTCCACCTCGAGCTGACGGAGCTGACCAGGCTTCAGGTCGGCCTCCTGCACCATGTAGCTGTCGAACTTCAGGTCGCCCTGGTCGGGATACTGGTATTCCCAGTACCACTGATGGCCGATCACCTTGAGCGTCATGTCCGCCGCCGACGTGCGGTCCTGGTAGTAGATCACCCGGAACGACGGGATGGCGATCAGCACCAGGATCAGCACCGGAAGCACGGTCCAGGCGACCTCGAGCACCGTATGATGGCTGGTCCGGCTCGCCTTCGGGTTCACGCTCGAGCGGAACTTCCAGATCACGTAGCCGAGCAGCGCCGCCACGAAGATCGTGACCACGGCCATCAGCCATAGCACGAGCGCATGCAGGTCCTCGATCGCCCGCTGCGTCGGGCTGAACGGAGGCTGGAAGCCGAGCTGCCAGTTGTGCGGCGCCTGCGCGAGCGCCGGAACCGCCAGGAGCAGCCCGATGGAGCCGATCGCCACGGCCCGGAGCCGCCAGAAAACATGCCTCAGAACGCGCATCTGCTCATCCATCCCGCCTGCGTGACGCCCGGCTCATCCGGCGGCGCCTGCCAGCCATGCCCTATCGGACGCCCCGCATTAGATCAAGCCGCGGCGCCGGGGTTCCGCGCGCCCGGCGTCGGATGTCCGAGCGCCCGGCGTCGGTCTCCCGAGCGCCTGCTTGCTAGTTGGGCAGCCGAACCAGGGTGAAAAGCCCCAGCGGCGGCACGGACGTGAATTCAGCGTGGCCATGGTCCGCCTCCGGCAGCAGCGCGCCGTGCGCGAAGTCCGGATGCCAGCCGAGCTTGCGCGACGCCGGCGCCAGGGCGCGCTCCACCCACCAGCGCGGACCCCGCTCGGCCGCGAAATGGTTGACGAACAGCAGGTGCCCGCCAGGCCGCACGACCCGGCGCATCTCGGCCAGCAGCAGCCGAGGGTTCGGCACCACGGACGCCACGAACATCGCCACCGCGATGTCGAACGACCCGTCCTCGAACCCGGTCGCCTCCGCGTCCACCTCGTGCAGGCCCTCGACGTTGCGCAGCCCGGCATCCACCACACGGGACCGCGCCAGCGCCAGCATCTCGGCCGACAGGTCGATCCCGGTGATGCGCTTGGCCGGCGCATACAGCGGCAGCGCCAGCCCGGTGCCGACGCCCACCTCCAGCACATGCGTGCCCGGCAGCCCGTTCACCGCCGCCACCGCACGGCGCCGGCCGAACGCGGACACGCCGCCGAACACGAGGTCATAGACGCTCGCCCAGCGGCGGTAGGCCGCACGCACCGCCTCGGCGTCGAGCGCAGTGCGCGGATGGGTTCGCGAGAGGGCTGAATCAAAAGGGGGCATGATGTCTCCGTTGGTTCCCTAGACCCCAGCCCAGCTTCGATCAAGGCCGCAGGCCGCCAACGAGCTCGCGGGGGCACGGTTTCCACCCCGGGTGGGGCGCCGCTGTCACACTACCGCCATATCGGGCGCAACCGGTCCTAACCACTCAACCAGGCCTGGCCAGAAGCATTCTGAAGATGTAACGTCTTGCGGATGGGCCTGTAAGCAGCTTATCCAACAACCAGGAACAGCACCCGCTCGAACGCCCGGCTTGGCCCGGCTAAGAATTTGGGCTTTGGCCACGAGTGACTCGTATTGCGAGGAGACAGGTTGTGACAGCCTATGCTCGACGCGCGTTTCTCGGGATGGCTCCTGGTCTGGCATTGACCGGCCGCACCCGCATGCAAACCGAAGCCGCCGCATACCCTCAGAGGAGCGTCCGCTATATCGTGCCGTTCACCCCTGCAGGCATCACCGACATCATGGCGCGACTCGTTGCGCAGAAGCTGTCGGAGAAATGGAAACGCGCCGTAGCAGTGCAAAATATCCCAGGTGTCCAAGCCTTGATCGGAGCGACTGCAGCTTTCAACGAGCCAGCGGACGGCTACACGCTCCTGGCCATAACTTCGACCCATGCTGCGAACGCGAGCCTGTTTCCCAACCTGCCCTACGATCTCAAAGTAATTGCTCACCCCCTGTGACGTAAGGGTTGCGGTCGGGCTGCGAATATGAGTCAACGTGTGGATGACGCCGCCGCCTGATCCGCTCGACAAGGA
>JBBSIT010000480.1:0-4356 GCA_038231995.1 Acetobacterales bacterium
CCTCGATCAGGTTGCCCGTAAGCGTTCAACAACCAGGCTGGTCCAGCGCCTGAGCAATCTGGGATACGACGTCATGCTCACCCCGAAGGCAGCGTAGCCCCACCCAGGCTGTCCGTCCGGGAGAGTTATTTCCGCAGCAGCAGCATCGGTGTTGGGTCGGGGCCTAACAGCGTGCCGGCAGCATTCCCGGCCCCTAGACGAACGTTGAGTTCTTGATATGTTCCAAGCGCGAGTGCATCTTGGACGCATGTCGGACGGATTACAGGCTGCCCTTTCTGTCAGTGCGCAGGCGTGCGAGCCTTCGCTGCCCGGCGCGTTGGACGCGCTGTTCGCGTGCGCCGAGCAGGGCTTGCATCCCGAGCGGGTGCTCGGAGATATCCGCACGCTCCTGAGCAGCCGAGGCCTGCTGCTGCCCAGCGGCGTGGCGACCCGAACAGCCGGGACGGCGGCGCCGACAGCTGGGGACTCCGGCAGCCGGGCACCACCTCCTTGCAGCTTGGCCGACGCCGGCCGAAGCTGACCTGCTCATCATGTGGCGGCATTCTCCACGCCCGTTCAGGTTGACCGCTGACCATCATGCCCGACCAGATCGTCATCACCGAGAAGGCCAGCCAGGCACGTGATGTCCGCGCCGCCGTGGGTGGGCGCTACGGCGCGATCCTGCCCGCCGAGGGCCATCTGCTCGACCTGGCCGAGCCGGAGGACGTCGATCCCGCCTGGAAGCGCTGGGCGCCGGTGCTGCTGCGGCCGGAGGGCCTGTATGGCACCAAGCCGGCAGTGGGTGGCAACAAGGCAGCCAAGCTGCGCGCCATCCGTGAGGCGCTGCGCACAGCCGAGCGCGTTTGGCTCGCGACAGACTGCGACCGTGAAGGGCAGCTGATCGGCCAGGAGATCCTGGAGCATTGCGGCTACCGCGGCGAGGTGCGCCGGGTGATGTTCACCGCCCAGGACCCGCAGACCATCCGCGATGCCTTCGCGTCGGCCAAGCCGAACAGCGAGTACGCCCGCCTCTACGCCGCGGCGGCGGCGCGGAGGCAGGCCGACCAGATCTACAACCTCTCGCTCACGCGCACCGCGACCGTGACGCTCGCCCGCGGCGCAGGGGCGGTGATCGGGGTGGGGCGGGTGAAGACGCCGACGCTGGCCATCGTGTGCCGGCGCGAGCTGGAGATCACGCGCTTCGTGCCGCAGGCCTACTTCGAGGTGGTCGCCACGGCACGGGTCGAGGCGGGCGCGTTCCGGATGCGCCATGCGCCCAAGGAGCGCATCCTCAAGCGCGAGGACGCGGACGCGATCGCGGCGCTGGCGCAGGATTTCAGCGGGCCGTTGCAGGTTAAGGTGGAGGACAAGCGGCAGGGCCCGCCGCGGCTGCACGACCTGCCCAGCTTGCAGAAGCTGTGCGGCGCGCGCTTCGGCTGGTCGGCAGCCAAGACGCTGGAGGTGGCGCAGGAGCTGTACGACGGCCAGGGCAAGAAGGTGATCACCTATCCCCGCGCCGAGACGCGCTGCCTGCCGGAGAGCCTGATTCCGGACGCGCCGCGCATCGTCGCCGCGCTGCGGGCCGGGCAGGCGTTCGCGGCGGTGCCCGTGCCGGAGCCGCCGATCGTGCGCCGGGGTGCGGGCGGCGTCTTCAACGACAAGGGGCTGCAGGGGGCGAGCCACCACGCCGTCATCCCCAACGTGAACACGGTGGGCGACCTGAAGGCGATCTGGCCGCGGCTGTCGGCGGACGAGCGGCGCCTGTTCGACGTGGTCGCTCGCGCCTACCTCGCAGCCCTGATGCCTGACTTCCGCTATCGCCAGACCACCGCCACCCTGGACGTGCGGGGCCATCCGTTCCGGGGCACGGGGCGCCAGTCCATCGAGCTCGGTTGGCGGGCGGCGTTCCCGGACTGGCGGCCGGCGGAGGAGCAGGGCGAGGACGGGCAGGCCCTGCCGCCCTTGCGCGACGGCGAGGCAGCGCTGCTGACCGAGGCGGCGGTGGAGGACAAGGAGACCCGGCCGCCGCCGCGCTACAGCGAGGGCACCCTGGTCGAGGCGATGCAGAATGCCTGGCGTTTCGTCGAGGACGAGGCGCTGCAGGCGCGGCTGCGCGAAGCTAAGGGCATCGGCACGCCGGCGACGCGGGCCGAGATCATCCGCGGCCTGAAGGCGCAGGACTTCCTGGCCGCGGACGGCAAGCATGTCGTGCCCACCGCGCGCGGTCTCGCGCTGTTCGGGGTGCTGGAGCGGGCCGATCCGGCGCTGGTCGACCCAGGCGTGACGGCGCAGCTCGAGTGCCTGCTCGACGAGGTGCTGGTGGGCCGGCAGGGGATGGTGGGTGCGATCGATGCCGTATGCGTCCAGGCGAGCCGGATCATCGGCCGGCTGACGGAGCGGGCAGGGGAGGGATCTGACCCGCTTCTCGCTGCCGCGGTGGCCGGAAAGGAGAGGGCTCGCCAGCCGACGCGGGCACGGTCCGCCGCTGCGGGACGGAACGCGCAAGCACGCGTCAAGAAGGGCAGCGCCGGATTGGCAAAGGACCCGCCCACCGAAGGCAAAGCGCCGCAAGGCAAGATACGCAGCCGGCGAGGGCGGACGACGAGGGGTGCTGCGAGAGAGCCGACAAACGGCCACAAGATGCCCGCGCAGCATGCCGGCGCCGGTGCCGAGCCTGGTCCATTGGTGGACCGAGCAGTCCCGTCTGCAGGCGGGACGCCGCTGCGCATCCCATTCGGCAACAAGGAGGTAGCACTCCAGCTCGGGGCACGCTACCGCACGGGCGGCTGGTACGCACCGCCCGACGTGAGCCTCGGCGCGTTCCGCGAGCGCGGGTGGCTCTGAGCACGCGCGCGGCGGCCTTACTCACCCAGCTTGCCTTCACCTTGGCGCCGACGGCCACGACGACGTGGTTCGCCGATGTGCTGTGTCCCGATCACGTCGGCGACCAAGACCCGTCAGCTCCCGCACTCGCGTCCTTGCCTCTCCCCTTTATGTCCAGCCCGAGTTCCTGCCGAACATGGGCGTAGCGCACGGGGTCGAGCAGGCGGCGGTCCCGGGCCAGCTCGCGCAGGGCGTCAAGCCCAGCCTGGGTGAAGTGCGCCCGCGGCCAATGCTGATCCGTGCGCAGCTCGACCAGGCCGCGCTCCAGCATGCTCTGCACGGCGGGCGGCACCTTGGGCTGGCCGGCCTGAGGTCCGCTGTCGCGCCACGTGCGTAGGAACAGGCCGTCCGCCACGGACGGGAGCTGGCTGAAGTGCAGGCCCAGCTCGCGGCGGATCAGCTCGCGCTCTGGCGCGGTGAACGGGCAGGACGGTCGGGCAGGAGGGTTGGTCATCACGGCAATCTACCACGCCGGATAGAAGCCGGGCACGGCGTGCCAACTCTCTGCGGGATAGTCAGGGGCCGTGATCCCTGCCTACCGACGTGCCACCCGAACCGGCCGGCCCTTGCTTCCGGCTTACCTGCGTGGTCCGTTCGGCGAGGTTGAGCGAATGATTCGGGGAGGGGCAGCATGGCCGTGAGAGCAACGAAGACGACGCCGAAGGCGTCAGCCAAGGCGAGCCCGGCAACAGCCGCGAAGGCAGCGAAGCCCAAAGCTGCGGCGGAGGTAGCAAAGCCAGCGTCCAAAGCTGCATCCTCCGCAACCGTGACCTCGAAGCAGCTCGCGGCACGGCTCGCCGAGGCGCAAGGCATGCCAAGACAGCAAGCCGAGGCGGTGCTGGACGGCATCGTCGGGCTGCTAGTCGAGCACCTCAAGGCGGGCGACCGGCTGCGTCTGGGCGGATTCGGCGTGCTTGAGGTAAAGGACCGCCCGGCCCGCAGCGGGCGCAATCCGGCCACTGGCGAGGCTATCCAGATCGCGGCCAGCAGAAAGGTTGCGTTCCGCCCGGCTAAGGAACTGAAGGACGCCATCTGAGCGGGTGGTTGTTCTCCTACGGACAGGCTCGGGGCGGAGCAGCACCATGCCGTCCTCGTCTCCGCGCGCATGATGGTCAAGGGTGGTCGCGCGTTGAGCGGCAGCGCGTCCGGGTATAGCAGGCGCTCCAAAGCCGAGGCGGCCATCGCAAGGTGGAAGCAGGTGATCGGTGATGGGCTACGGTCACGCAAGGACGAGCGTCGGCCGACCGAGGTAGATGTCACGGTCTACGCCTTCAATCGTATGCTGGATCTGGGACTCCCGAGCTACGTCCGTATCGCCTGACTGGAGGCGGCATTGGGGTCAGTGTGCCCGGTCGACTGATCCCTGCACCACGGCTAAGGACTCTCTCAGCAATTACTGCTTCGTCCTTGGCTTGATGGTGTAGTTCCATTCGGGGTGCCAGGGATCGGTTTCGACATTGAGCGTAGCCATGTCCTGATCGGTGACCCGGATCG
>JBBSIT010000481.1:0-4349 GCA_038231995.1 Acetobacterales bacterium
CACGCCGTGGGCGCTGAAGATGGTGATGGCGCCAGGCGGGATCTCGTCGAGGTCGTCCACGAACACGGCGCCGCGGGTGCGCAGGTCCTCGACCACGTGCCGGTTGTGCACGATCTCGTGACGCACGTAGATTGGCGGTCCGAACTTGGCCAGCGCGCGCTCCACGATCTCGATCGCCCGCTCCACACCGGCGCAGAAGCCCCTCGGCTGGGCCAAGACGACGCGCATCATCCAAACACCTCCATGCACCGAGACCGAATGAACCAGGGCTGCGCAGCGGTTCCCCGCTGAAGGGCCAGAACTGCACACCGGTTCGCCGACGCGACACAGAACATTACAGCGCCCAGGCGGGCAGCAAACCTCCCTGTGTCCCGTCTCGGTCGGGCGTGTGGCTTTCAAGCAACAGTTTTCGGCGTTGGCCCGGCCCGTATGGCACGGCCATGCCGGGTCAGATAGGGTTCTGCGTTACAGCACTGATCGAGAGGACGGCTGCATGCTGATGGTTGCCTTGGCGGAGGGGACATGGTTGTTGCACCCCCTTGGCCAGCGGACCTGGATGCGGGACGCCCGCGCATCTGTTGACGCCGACCGATATGACCAACGCTGCCTGGGCGGCGCTGCTGAGGAGTAGGACCAGGAATGAACGCCACCACGCCGTCCGCTCGTCTGGACACTCCGCACCTCGACCGTGTGCGGTACCCATCCGACCTCCGCAACTTCTCGGTGGATCAGCTCTCGGCGCTGGCCGACGAGCTGCGCGCCGAGACGGTGGACGCGGTCAGTACCACGGGCGGGCACCTGGGGGCGTCCCTGGGCGTGGTGGAGCTGACGGTCGCGCTGCACGCCGTGTTCGACACGCCGCGCGACCGGCTGATCTGGGACGTCGGCCACCAGGCCTACCCGCACAAGATCCTCACCGGCCGGCGCGACCGCATCCGCACGCTGCGCCAGCCCGGCGGCCTGTCGGGCTTCACCCGCCGGACCGAGAGCGAGTACGACCCGTTCGGCGCGGCGCACAGCTCGACGTCGATCTCGGCCGGGCTCGGCATGGCGGTGGCGCACGACCTGCGCGGCGAGACGGACCGGCACGTGGTGGCGGTGATCGGTGACGGCGCGATGTCGGCCGGCATGGCGTACGAGGCGATGAACAACGCAGGCTCGATGCGCTCGCGCCTGGTCGTGGTGCTGAACGACAACGACATGTCGATCGCGCCTCCCGTCGGCGCCATGAGCGCCTATCTGTCGCGCCTGATGAGCAGCCGCTCGTTCCTCTCGCTCCGCGATCTCGCCGCCCGCATGGCCAAGCGCTTCCCCAAGGGGATCGAGCGCACGGCGCGCCGGGCCGAGGAGTACGCCCGCGGCATCCTCACCGGCGGCACCTTGTTCGAGGAGCTCGGCTTCTACTACGTAGGCCCGATCGACGGTCACAACCTCGACCACCTGCTGCCCGTGCTGCGCAACGTGCGCGACGCCGAGGAGAGCGGGCCGATCCTGCTGCACGTGATCACGCAGAAGGGCCGCGGCTACGCGCCGGCCGAGGCCTCGGCGGACAAGTACCACGGCGTGAGCCGGTTCAACGTCATCACCGGCGAGCAGGTGAAGGCGCCGCCGGGTCCGCCGAGCTATACTCGCGTGTTCGCCGACAGCCTGATCGCGGAGGCCGAGGCGGATGATCGCGTCGTCGCCGTCACCGCCGCCATGCCGAGCGGCACCGGGCTCGACCGGTTCGCGCAGCGCTTCCCCACCCGTTGCTTCGACGTGGGCATCGCCGAGCAACACGCCGTCACCTTCGCCGCCGGCATGGCGGCGGAGGGCCTGCGGCCGTGGTGCGCGATCTACTCGACCTTCTTGCAACGCGCCTACGACCAGGTGGTGCACGACGTGGCGATCCAGGGCCTGCCCGTGCGCTTCGGCATCGACCGCGCCGGGCTGGTGGGCGCGGACGGCGCCACGCACGCGGGCGCGTTCGACCTGGCCTATCTCGGCTGCCTGCCCGGCGTCACGCTGATGGCGCCATCGGACGAGCTGGAGCTGCGCCACATGGTGGCGACGGCGGCTGCGCATGACGGCGGGCCGAGTGCGGTGCGCTACCCGCGCGGCGAGGGGCTGGGGCTCGAGCTGCCGGCGCGCGGCACTGTGCTGCCGATCGGGCGGGGGCGCATCCTGCGCGAGGGCACGGCGGTGGCGATCCTGTCCCTGGGCACCCGTCTGGCCGACAGCCTGCGCGCCGCCGACGAGCTTGCCGCACGCGGCCTCAGCACCACCGTGGCCGACGCGCGCTTCGCCAAGCCGCTCGACACCGCGCTCGTCGAGCAGCTGGCCCGGCACCACGCCGTCCTCGTCACCGTCGAGGAGGGCAGCGCGGGCGGCTTCGGCAGCGCAGTGCTGCACCACCTCGCCCGCACCGGGCTGCTGGATGGGCCCGGCTTGAACGACCACAAGCGCAGCAACCACCTGCGCGTGCGCACCCTGACGCTGCCCGACCGGTTCCAGGACCATGACACCCCCGCAGCACAACTGGCCAGCGCAGGCCTGAGCGCACGCGACATCGTCGCCACCGTCATGCTGGCGATGGGACGCGAGCCGGCCGCCGGCGTGGCTGCGGTGCCGGCCTGATGCGTCTGTCGCGCCGCCTGCTGCTGCTCGGCGCCCTCGCTCCGGTCGCGGCGCGCGCCGCCCCTCCGGAGGCGGCCCCCCCGATCGCCGCGCTGAACCAGGCCCTCCTGGCCGCCATGCGAGCCGGCCAGGCCACGCCGTTCGCCCAGCGCTACGCCGCCCTCGCCCCGGTGGTGCAGCGTGCCTTCGACCTGCCCGGCATCCTGCAAGCCTCGGTCGGCCCGCGCTGGGCCGGCCTGCCGTCCGCGCAGCAGGCGCGGTTGCTGGATCTGTTCACCCGGTTCACCGTGGCAAGCTACGTCGCCAACTTCGACGAGTTCGGCGGCGAGCGCATCGAGCTCCTGCCGGAGAGCCGCGCGATCGGCGCCGACCAGATCGTAGCGACGCAGATCGTGCCGACCAACGGCGAGCCGACGCGGATCGACTACGTGATGCGCCAGGGCCCGGGCGGGTGGCGCGCGGTGGACGTGCTGCTGAACGGATCGATCAGCCGGGTCGCGGTGCAGCGCTCGGATTTCCGCTCGCTGATCGCGGCGGGCGACGCATCGCGGCTGATCGACAACCTGCAACGCAAGGTCGCCGAGCTGTCCGGCGGCCAGCTCCCGGGCTAGGACATGATCAACTTGATCCTGCCCTGCTTGCATGAAGGACGAGCAGCCTCACCAGGCGGTTGGCATCGCGAAGCGATCCCAACCGACCTGATGCTGCTCTAGCGCATGGCCGAGCTCCTCGCCGCAGCCTGCGCGGCGCTGGCGACCGCGGGCGCGGTGCAGGCCGGCATGGGCTGGCGCGCGGTCAGCCGCTTCTGCCGCCAGGCGCGCGGGACGCCGGCGGAACGCCCTGCCGTGACGGTCCTCAAGCCCCTGCACGGCGACGAGCCGCTGCTGGAGCAGGCGCTGGCCAGCATCTGCGCCCAGGACTATCCCCGCTTCCAGGTCGTGTTCGGCCTGCAGGACCCCGCCGACCCGGCGCTGCACACCCTGCAGCGCCTGCGCGAGCGCTTCCCCGCCGTGGACATGGAGATCGTGATCGACCCGACCCCACACGGGATCAACCGCAAGGTCGCCAACCTCATCAACATGCTGCCAGCCGCCCGGCATGACGTGCTGGTCATCGCCGACAGCGACGTCCACGTCGCCCCCGACTACCTCGACCAGCTCGTCGCCAGCCTGCAGCACCCCGGCATCGGCCTGGTGACCACGCTCTACGCGGCGCTGCCGTCCTCGGCCACGCTGGCGGGACAATTGGGCGCGACCGGGATCAACCATGGGTTCCTCCCCGGCGCATTGATGGCCCGGGCGCTCGGGCGGCAGGACTGCCTGGGCGCCACCATGTGCCTGCGGCGCGACACGCTGGAGCGCATCGGCGGGCTGCGCGCGCTGTCCGACCACCTGGCCGACGACGCCGTGCTGGGCCAGCTCGTGCGCGGGCTCGGCCTGGGCGTCGCACTGGCCGCGACCGTGCCGGCGACGACGGTCCCGGAGACGGACATGCCGGCGCTGTTCCACCATGAGTTGCGCTGGGCGCGCACCATCCGATCGGTCGCCCCCGTGGGGTTCGCGCTGAGCACCCTGCAGCATTCGCTCGCCTGGGCCGCATTGGCGCTCATCCTGTCCGAAGGGGCTGCTTGGGCGTGGCTGGCCTTCGCGCTCGCCTGGGCGGCGCGCGCCGTGGCGGCGGCAGGCATCGACCGTGCGCTGAGGCTTGCGCCGGGCGCGCCGATCTGGTGCCTG
>JBBSIT010000482.1:0-4349 GCA_038231995.1 Acetobacterales bacterium
CAAGGACGTCCAGAACGTCAGCCTCGCGCTCTACACCAACGCCGTCAGCTTCGACCAGCTGCTCGCCCTCGGCACGGCGTAATCAGAACTGAATGGCCCTGGAGCGCAGCCATCGTTGTTCGATATGAAGGCGAGGCTCCCCGGTGTCAAGTCCCGCATAATCGCCATCGCATAGGTGTGCCCCTCGATCGTCGTGGGCGGCGCCTCCCTCGACTCCTTCAGGTCGGCCATGATCAGGTCGATGCCCGAGGCCAACGTCTTGGTCTGCCGGGTCCGCAGGTCCGCCGCTAGGCGCTCGACGCCCGGGTTGTGCAACGGCTCTTCCAGCATGCACGCGGCCGGCAGCCGGCACACGCCCACCATCGAGGCGTCGGAGAAGTAGCCGAACGCCTTCAGGTGGTCGGCCCGCGCCTGCGGGTCGTCAGGGCAGGCCGCGCGCGCCCGGTTGACCAGCCCGGTGCGGATCGCGTCGAGCATCGCCTGATACTCGCCCATCGCTTTGACGATGGAGGCCGGCGCCTCCGGCCGGTGAAACGACACCGGGCGCATCGGAGGTACGGAAGCCAGGTCGGGCATCGCCTCCGCCCGCCCCAGTCGCTCAAGCGGGTAAGGCCCCATGTGCACCGGCCGCTCGCGGTCGGAGAACAGCTTGACCATGTGCTACTTCACCAGTTGCCAGGCGCCGTCCCGCACAGCGGCCAGGATCAGCGCCCGCTCGTCGCTGCCGGAATGGTCGTCGGCGCTCATGCTGAACACGCCCTGCGCCCCCACCAGGTCCCGCGTCTGCTCGATCGCGTCGCGCAGCGCCCGGCGGAACGCGACTGTCCCGGGCCGCGCCGTCCGCAGCGCCTGCTCCGCCGCCTGCGCCGTGATCAAGTAGGCGTCCCACATGCTCGCGCCCGGTTGCGAGCGCGTATCCGCCCCGAACCGCGCCTCGTAGGTCCGGACGTAGCCCAGCGCCACGGGCTTGATCGGGTTGTCGTCCGCGAGTTGCTCGGCGACGAAGAACGGCGAAACCGCGAGGATCAATCCCTCTACCCCCTTGCCGCCGAGCCGCAGCACGTCCGCGCTGGCCGCTCCCGGGTTCGAGTAGATCGACCCGGCGTAGCCTCGCCGCCGCAAATCGAGCACCGGCGTCACGGCCGGCCCGCCCGACCCGGCGATGAACACCGCGTCCGGCTGCGCGGCCAGCAGCCGCAGCGCCTGCGGCGTCACGCTGGCGTCCGCCGGGTTGTAGCGCACCGTCATCAGCGGCTTGATCTCCCGCCGCGTCGCCGACCGGTCCATCGCGGCGGCGAAGGCGTCGCCGAACGAGGTCGCGAACGCGAAGTTAGCCATCGTCCTGGCCCCGGTCCGCGCCATGTGCGCCGTGATGACGTCCATGATTGGCGCGTCGTTCGGCGAGACCTTGAACGCCCAGCGGCGCGGTCCGGTGGGCGGCTCGACGCAGGCGGCGCAGCCCGCGACCGTGATCATCGGTGTCTCCGACGCGGCCGCCACCTCCATCACCGCGAGCGAGGTCGGCGTGGTGGACGGGCCGAAGATGACGTCCACGTGCTCGCCCTCGATCAGCTTGCGCGCCGCCTGCACCGCGGCCGTGCTGTCCGTGCCATCGTCCAGCACGACGACGCGCACCCTCTCCCCGGCGATGGTGGCTGGGATCAGCTCAGCCGTGTTTCGCTCCGGCCCGCCGAGCGCCGCGGCGGGGCCGGTCAGCGACAATACCGCGCCGATCGTAATGTCCGCCCGCGCCGGCCCGCAGGCCAGCAACAGCGCTAATGCCCAAGCAATACGTAACATCCGCTTCTCCCATCCCGCGCCGTTGCCTGGCGTCCTAGCGTGAACATAGCCCATCCCGCGCCCGGCGCGACAGGGCGGTCCCCAGCTGGACTCTGCACGTCTCGTGGCGCCATGAGCGTCAAGGCCTGATCCAGGAGAAGCCCTCGGCGGCGGCGAAGTCGAGCGCCTGATCGAGAGGCATGATCAGGGGGCCGAAAGCGCCGGGTGGACGCCAGGAGCTCGGTACGGCGCTGGCGCAGGCCCTGGCGAGCGGACCGGTGCACGTCGTGATCGACGCCACCGGACTGAAGGTCTACGGCGCGGGCGAGTGGCTGGTCGAGAAACACGGTAAGCGCGGTCAGCGGACGTGGCGCAAGTTGCACCTGGCCGTCGATCCCGGCACCGGCGAGATTCTCGCGTCCGAGCTGACAAGCAGCGAGGAGGGCGACGCCCCCTGGTCGGCGCGTTGCTCGGCCAGACCCCCGGCCCCAACGCCGCAATTCGGTGTGAGGGCCGTCGGCCGCGGCCTCCTCCAGGCGCTCCAACGAGCCTGCTCGATCGCCTCCATCTGCCTTCCCGGCGGCCGCACCGTCATGGCCGATGAGGGCCATCAAAGTCGTAGGCTGGCACGTGACCTGCTGCAGCATGACAGCTGGTGGCTGCGCACCGTCCACCGGCGAGAGCGGGCGTTCTACATCACCGGGCTAACCTGGATCGCGCAGCTTCGCTTGGCTCGGGCGCAACTGGCGGTTCAGCAAGGACCACGATTGCGAGGTCCAGACGTTGGAAGCCCTGATCGGCATCGCCGTCACCGCCTCATGCCCAACCGCATCGCGCCCACCCACCAGGCGATTGCATTCTAGTGCAGATGCACTAAAACCTGTCGCGAACGCTACGGTGAAAGGATCGGCCTTGGACTTGCAACAGGAGCTCGATGATTATCGCGCGGAGTTCGTGCGGAAGGCGCCGCCCGAACGGGTGAAGCTCTACGACGCGAAGGTCGAGGAGCTGCGCCGCACATTCCTGATCGACGCGGCCCTGAAGGCCGGCGACCGCGCGCCGGACTTCACGCTGCCCGACGCGCTCGGGCGGATGGTGTCGCTGTCGGAGCGCCTTCGCGGCGGCCCGGCCGTCGTGATCTTCTATCGCGGCGGCTGGTGCCCCTACTGCAACGTCCAGCTCCGCGCCTACCAGCGCGCGCTGGACGGCATCGCGGCACTTGGCGGCCGGCTGCTGGCCCTGTCGCCGCAATCGCCGGATGGTTCGCTCTCGACCGCGGAGGCGAACCAGCTCGGCTACGACGTGCTCAGCGACGCCGGCAACCGGGTCGCCAGGTCGTTCGGCATCGCCTACGAGCTGCCGCGGGAGCTGCAGGACGCCATGCGGGCGAACGGCAAGGCGTTGCCGGGGATCAACGGCGACGACAGTTGGGAACTGCCCCTGGCCGCCACCTACGTCATCGCGCCGGACCGCACGATCGCCCTGGCTGCGGTCGAACTCGACCACCGCCGCCGCCTGGCGCCGGAGGACGTCATCACCGCGCTCCGGGCGCTGCAGACCGAGGCGGGCGGAGCGGGCGGAGCGGTCTTGGTCCGCACCGCAGGCGGTGGTCCGGGCGACGCCCCGATCTCCGCTTCATACACCAGCAGGCTGGAGGAACCCCGATGATCCGTTTCTACTTCCATCCCACGCCGAACCCGGCGAAGGTCGCCCTGCTACTGGAGGAAACCGGCCTGCCCTACGAGGTCGTGCCGGTCGATACCAGCAAGGGCGAGCAGCACGCGCCCTCGTTCCGGGCGATCAACCCGAACGGCAAGGTGCCGGCGATCGTCGACACCGACGGCCCCGGCGGCGGCGAGACCCGGGTGTTCGATTCCAGCGCCATCCTGCTCTATCTCGGCGAGAAGACCGGCCAGTTCATGGCGCCGCCCGCCCAGCGTGGCGAGCTGTTGTCGTGGCTGTTCTTCATCGCCAGCGGGCTCGGCCCCTACTCCGGCCAGGCCGTGCACTTCCAGCGGTCAGCACCGGAGAAGCTGCCCTACGCCGTCAACCGCTACCGGCGCGAGGCGGAGCGGCACTACGCCGTGCTCGACAAACATTTGGAGGGCCGCAGCTTCATCGTCGGCGACGCCTACACCATCGCCGATATGTCGGCCTGGGGTTGGGTGGACCGGGCGAAGTTCGTGTTTCTCGGCAGCGAGGAGCCGCTGGCCCCGTTTCCGAACATCCAGCGCTGGTTCCAGTCCATCGATGCGAGGCCGGCCGCGGCCAGGGCTCGTGCGGTCGGCGCCGGCCACGCCTTCAAGAAGGAGGTGGACGAGGAGACGAGGCGCGCCTTGTTCCCGTCGAACTACCCGCCCGCGACGGCGGCGTGAGCCGCAGGCCGCAGGCCGCAGGCCATGGACATCGCAGGCAAGCGCGTCGTCATCACCGGCGGGTCGAGCGGCATCGGCCTCGCCACCGCTCAGGCGCTCGGCGCGAAGGGCGCGCGGCTACTGCTGACCGGGCGCAGGGCCAAGATCCTGGCGGCAGCGGCGTCCATGTTGAAGGAAGCGGGCGTCGAGGTTTAC
>JBBSIT010000483.1:0-4345 GCA_038231995.1 Acetobacterales bacterium
AGCCCGTCCAGCACGTGCGCTGCCGTGGTGGGCGAGACCTGGCCGGAGCGGTTCGCGCTGGGCGCCGCGACCGGGCCGCCGAAGGCGCGCAACAGCGCCAACGCCGCCGGGTGCGCCGGCACGCGCACTGCGAGCGTCTCCAGTCCCGCCCCCGCGAGCAGCGCGACCCGGCATCCCGCTCGCCGGGGCAGCACCAGCGTGAGCGGTCCCGGCCAGAATGCAGCGGCGAGCGCGTGGGCGGCGTCGTTCGGCTCGACCTCGGCGAACGCCGCCCCGGCATCGGGAAGATGGCAGATCAAGGGATTGAAGTGCGGTCTTCCCTTCGCGTCGAACACGCCCGCGACGGCCTGGTCGTTCGTGGCGTCCGCGCCGAGGCCGTACACCGTCTCGGTGCCGAACGCGACCAGCCTGCCGGCACGCAGGACGGCGGCGGCGCGCTCGATGCCGGCCGGGTCGTCCTGCAGGAGCTGCGTCATCGCCCCGTGCAGACGAAGGGCGGGTTCTCCCAGCCGGGCTTGCCGTAGAGCAGCCGCGCGCCGTCCATGCGCCTGAGATGACCGCCAGCTGCCTCCAGCACCGCCTGAGGCGCCGCCGTATCCCACTCCATCGTGCGGCCGAACCGCGGGTAGAAGTCGGCCGCCCCCTCCGCCACGCGGACGATCTTCAGCGCCGACCCGATATGCACCACGCTCGCGACCCGGCGCCCCTGCAGGAACGCGTCGAGCCGTTTGTCCGCCGCGTAGTGGCGCGACGCCAGCACGTCCAGCCCCGCCTCGGGCGGCACGCGGGCGCGGATCGCCTGCTCGCCCGCCGTCGTGCGCTTCCAGGCGAGGGAGCGGGCCGGACTGTCGCCGACGATCCCGCCGAACAACTCGCCATAGGCCGGCACCCCGACCACGCCCAGCACGGGCTGCCCGTCGCGCACCAGCCCGATATTGACGGTGAACTCGTCGCGCAGCGCCGCGAACTCGCGGGTGCCGTCCAGCGGATCGACCAGCCAGTACTCCCGCCCGGGCTCGTGCCGGTCGCCGGCGGCGTGCTCCTCCTCCGCGATCACCGGGATGCCCGGCGCCGCCTCGCGCAGTCCCTGCACGATCAGCGCCTCCGCCGCGTGGTCCGCCTCCGTGACGGGCGAGGCGTCCGCCTTGCGCAATGTCTCGAACCCGCGGGCGCGCACGGCCAGGATGGCGGCTCCGGCCCGGCGCGCGAGGTGGGCTGCAAGGTCGAGCAGGGCGTTGTCGTCCATGCCGCCCCCAATACAAGCACGCGCCAGCCCTGGCAAAGCAGGGGGGCGCTGCTACAGTCCGCGCCATCCCTGGTTCGGAGTTCCCATGCTCGACATCGCCTTCGCCCCCGCCGCCCCGCCGCAATCCGGCGCGCTCGCGCTGCTGATCGCCGAGGGCGCGGCCCCCGCCGGCGTGTGGGCGCAGGCCGACGCGGCGACCGGCGGCGCCGTGGCGCGCGCGCTGGAAGCCGGCAGCTTCACCGGCAAGAAGGGCCAGACCTGCGTGGTGCTCGGCCCGGGCGCCGGGCTGTCGCGCATCGTGGCGGTGGGGCTGGGCAAGGCGGAGGCGCACACCGAGCGCGACATGGAGGAGGCGGCAGGAACCGCCGTCGCGGCGATGGGCAAGGACGAGGCGGCCGCGATCTCAGCCGACGGCATGCCGGCGTCGCACGCCGCGGCGGCAGCCCTCGGCGCCGTGCTCCGCGCCTATCGCTTCGACCGCTACCGCACCAAGGAGAAGCCGGAGGACAAGCCGAAGCTCGGCCGCGTCACCGTGCTGACCGACGACCCCGCCGCCGCCGAGTCGGCCTGGACGCCGCTCCGCGCCGTGGCCGAAGGCGTGTTCCTGACCCGTGATCTCGTGACCGAGCCGCCCAACGTGCTCAATCCCGGCGAGATGGCCGAGCGCTGCCGTGCGCTGACGAAGCTTGGCGTCGAGGTCGAGGTCTTCGGCCCGGCCGAGCTGGCCGGGTTCGGCGCGCTACTGGGCGTCGCGCAGGGCAGCGCCAGCGAGCCGCGCGTGGTCGTCATGCGCTGGAACGGCGGTGCGGAAGGCCAGCCGCTATGCTTCGTCGGCAAGGGCGTCACGTTCGACAGCGGCGGCATCAGCATCAAGCCGGCCGGCGGCATGGAGGACATGAAGTGGGACATGGCCGGCGCCGGCGCCGTGGTCGGCCTCATGGCGGCGCTCGCCGGCCGCAAGGCGCGCGCCAACGTGGTCGGGCTGGTCGGGCTGACCGAGAATATGCTGGGTCCCAACGCCCAGCGGCCCAGCGACGTCGTGACATCCCTCTCCGGCCAGACCATCGAGGTGCTGAACACCGACGCCGAGGGCCGCCTCGTGCTCGCGGACGTGTTGTGGTACGCGCAGCAGCGGTTCGATCCGGCCTTCATGGTTGACCTCGCCACCCTGACCGGCGCGATCATCGTCAGCCTCGGCCACGAGCACGCCGGGCTGTTCAGCAACGACGAGGACCTGGCGGCCAAGCTGCTGTCGGCCGGCGCCGCAACCGGCGAGAAGCTGTGGCGCATGCCGCTGAGCGAGGAGTACGACAAGGCGATCAAGTCCGACATCGCCGATATGAAGAACATCGGCGGCCGGCCCGGCGGCGCCATCACCGGCGCGCAGTTCGTCCAGCGCTTCGTCAACGGCAAGCCCTGGGCGCATCTCGACATCGCCGGCACCGCCTGGGGCCGCAAGGACACCCCGACCATCCCGAAGGGCGCGACCGCGTTCGGCGTGCGCCTGCTCGACCGGCTCGTGCGTGACCATTACGAGGGCGCTTGACCGATATCGGCTTCTACCACCTGACCCGCACCGGCGCCGACCAGGCGTTGCCGCAACTGCTGGGGCGGACCCTGGCCTCCGGGCAGCGCGCCGTCGTGCTGTGCGCGGCGCCCGAGCGCTTGGAGGCGCTGGACGCGGCGCTGTGGGCCTGCGCCGAGCCGGACTGGCTGCCGCACGGCACGGAGCGGACAGGCCACGCCGAGCTGCAGCCGATCTGGCTGACGGTGCAGGACGAGGCGCCGAACGGAGCGCGCTATCTGTTCCTGGTGGACGGCGCCGGGAGCAGTCGGCTGGCCGAGTTCGACCGGGTGTTCGACCTGTTCGACGGCCGGGACGAGGCCGCCGTGGCGGCGGCGCGCGGCCGCTGGGCGGCGGCGAAGGCGGCCGGGCACGGGCTGACCTACTGGCAGCAGGGCGAGCGGGGCTGGGCCAAGCAGGGCTGAGCCGAATATACCTGCCTGCTGCAACCCAAGTGTCTCGCCCGCGCTCTCTCTGCCGCGCTATAGAGCGCGCGCATGGAGGAGCCGGAATTTTGCCGCAAGTCATCAGGGCATCGAGGATCAGCGAGGGCCTCGCGCACCCGCTCGGCGCGACATGGGACGGCGTCGGCGTCAACTTCGCGCTGTTCTCCGCCCACGCCACCAAGGTCGAGCTGTGCCTATTCGACCAGGAGGGCACGACCGAGCTGGAGCGCATCGAGCTGCCTGAGTTCACCGATGAGGTCTGGCACGGCTACCTGCCGGACGCGCGGCCCGGCGCCGTCTATGGCTATCGCGTGCACGGCCCCTACGAGCCGGAAGCCGGGCACCGCTTCAACCCGAACAAGCTGCTGCTGGACCCCTACGCCAAGGGCCACGTCGGCCAGGTCGCGTGGGGGCCGGAGCTGTTCGGCTACGTATTGGAGAGCGGCGACGACCTGACGTTCGACGAGCGCGACAGCGCTCCGTTCATGCCGAAATGCGTCGTGATCGACCCGGCGTTCACCTGGCTGCGCGACCGCCGGCCCAACGTCCCGTGGGAGCGCACCATCGTCTACGAGACGCACGTGCGCGGCTATACCAAGCGCCACCCGCTGGTGCCGGAGGAGCTGCGCGGCACCTTCAGCGGCCTCACGGTCAAGGAGGTCGTGGACCACATCCGCGGTCTCGGCGTTACCTCGGTCGAGCTGCTGCCGATCCACACCTTCATCAATGACAGCAACCTGGTCGAGCAGGGCCTCACCAACTACTGGGGCTACAACACCATCGGCTTCTTCGCGGCCGATCCGCGCTACTCCAGCAAGCCCGCCTTCGCCCACGCCGAGTTCAAGGAGATGGTCACCCATCTGCACGACGCCGGGCTCGAGGTGATCCTGGACGTGGTGTACAATCATACCGCTGAGGGCAACGAGCGCGGCCCCACCCTGTCGTTCAAGGGTATCGACAACGCCAGCTACTACCGGCTGATCCCTGGCGACGAGCGCTTCTACATCAACGATACCGGCACGGGGAACACGGTCAACCTGAACCACTCCCGCGTGCTGCAGATGGTCACGGACAGCCTGCGCTACTGGG
>JBBSIT010000484.1:0-4331 GCA_038231995.1 Acetobacterales bacterium
CGGCCCCAACGGCGCCGGCATGACGACTACGTTCTACATGATCGTCGGCCTGGTGCGGCCCGACACCGGCACGATCAGCCTGGACGGCGCCAACATCACGGGCCTGCCGATGTATCGCCGGGCCCGCCTGGGCGTCGGCTACCTGCCGCAGGAGGCAAGCGTGTTCCGCGGCCTCTCGGTCGAGCGCAACATCATGGCGGCGCTCGAAGTGGTGGAGGCCGACCCGGACCGGCGCGACCTCATGCTCGACGAGCTGCTGGCCGAGTTCGGCATCGCCCACCTGCGCCGCACGCCCGCGCTCGCGCTGTCGGGCGGCGAGCGCCGGCGCGTCGAGATCGCCCGCGCGCTCGCGACCCAGCCGCACTACATCCTGCTCGACGAGCCGCTGGCCGGCATCGACCCGATCGCGGTCGGCGAGATACGCGACCTCGTGGGCCACCTCAAGGACCGCGGCATCGGCGTGCTGATCACCGACCACAACGTGCGCGAGACGCTGGAGATCATCGACCGGGCCTATATCATGCACGACGGCCAGGTGCTCATGGAAGGCCGCCCGCAAGAGGTCGTCGCGCACGAGGATGTTCGCCGCGTATATCTCGGAGAAAGGTTTAGCCTATAAAGTCCGTTTCCAGGATGACTGGAAACAAACGACCCTCCCTCGCTTCGCGCGCACCCCGACCGGCCTGCGCCGCAGATCCGCATAGCCGGGCCGCGAGCTGACCGCCATGGCCATCGGACCCCGCCTCGAGTTCCGGCAGACCCAGAGCCTGGTGATGACGCCGCAGCTGCGGCAGGCCATCAAGCTGCTGCAGTTCTCCAACCTGGATGCCGCCGCCTTCGTCGAGGAGGAGCTGGAGCGCAACCCGCTGCTGGAGCGCGACGAGCGGCCCGAGACGCTGCCCGAGGCGCCGGCGCCGGACCAGCGGCCCGAACAGCTCATCGGGCTCGACGCGTCCACCCTGCTGCGCCGGGAGATGCTGCCCGACGCGGTGGACGCGGACCACACCAACAGCTTCGACGCAGGCGGCCTTTCCGATGGCGCCTTCAGCGGGTCCGGCGGCGGCGGCGGGTTCGATGGCGACGACCGCAGCATCGACGACCTGATGGAGGCGCCCCGCAACCTTCGCACCCACCTGGAGGAGCAACTGCGCCTGGGCTTCACGGACCCGCGGGAGCGGCTGGTCGGCGCGCACCTGATCGCCCTGCTCGACCCGGTCGGCCGCGTCGCCGTGAGCTCGGAGGAGCTGGCGGCGTCGCTGGGGTGCGACCTGGCATTGGTCGAAGCGGTGCGCGGCCGGATGATGCGGTTCGACCCGCCCGGCCTGTTCGCGCGCGACCTGCGGGAGTGCCTCGGCGCCCAACTCGCCGACCGCAACCGGCTCGACCCAGCGATGCAGAAGCTGCTCGACAACCTCGAACTGCTCGCCCACCGCGACATGCGCGCGCTCATGCAGCTCTGCGAGGTGGACGCGGAGGACCTGGCGGACATGGTCGCCGAGATCCGCCAGCTCGACCCCAAGCCGGCCGCGGCCTTCGACGCCGCCCCGCCGCAGCCGGTCATCCCCGACGTGCTGATGCGCCCCCTGCCGGACGGCGAGTGGTTCCTGGAGCTGAACCCCGAGACGATGCCGCGCGTGCTGGTCAACCAGGTGTTCCACGCCCGGGTGAGCATGCGCGCCGGGCGGGAGGAGCGGGTGTTCCTGGCCGAGCAGCTTTCGAGCGCCACCTGGCTCGTGAAGTCGCTGCAGCAGCGCGCCAACACCATCCTGAAGGTGGCGGCCGAGATCGTGCGTCAGCAGGACGCGTTCCTGCGCCGCGGCATCGGGCACCTGCGCCCGCTCATCCTGCGCGACATCGCCGAGGCGGTGGAGATGCACGAGAGCACCGTCAGCCGGGTGACCGCGAACAAGTTCATCGCGACGCCCCGCGGCATGTTCGAGCTGAAATACTTCTTCACGACAGCGCTGCTGTCCGTCTCAGGAGGCGAGAGCCACAGCGCGGAAAGCGTGCGCCAGCGCATCCGGACGCTGGTCGGCGCCGAGCATCCCGACGATGTGTTGTCGGACGACGCGATCGTGGCCGCGCTGCGCAGCGAAGGCGTGGACATTGCCCGCCGGACCGTGGCCAAATACCGGGAGGCGCTGCGCATCCCGAGTTCCGTGCAGCGCAAGCGGGAGAAGGCGACCTTGGTCTGACCGAGTGGGCAGGCCGTCGCCGGCCGACAACCACTCAGCACAGGATGGGGCGGGCGAATGCAAATCACGGTCTCAGGCAAGCAGGTCGATCTGTCTGACGCGCTGCGCGTCCGCGTCGAGCAGCATCTGGACCTGATCGCGGGCAAATATTTCGATCACGCCCTGGAAGCCAACGTAACCTTCAGCCGCGCCCGAAGCTTCTTCTGTTGCGACATAAACGTGCACGCCGGGCGAGGGCTCACGTTGCGCGGCGAGGGCGAAGCGGCCGATGCGCACAGCGCGTTCGACGATGCCGCCGAGCATATCGCCAAGCGCCTGCGCCGTTACCGCCGCCGGGTCAACGAGCATGCGCGGGACCTGGCGAACCGCGCCCGGCCCGAGGCGGGGCGGCAATATGTGCTGCGTCAGGAGGAGGACACGCCGCCGCCGGACGGCGAGGCGGCGGCTGAGGCATCCACGTTCGCGACCGTCATCGCCGAGGCGCCGGCCGAGATCAGCTGCCTGTCGGTCGGAGAGGCGGTGATGCGAATGGACCTGGCGGACCAGCAATTGCTGATGTTCCGCAACAGCACGACGGGCGACCTGAATGTCGTCTATCGCCGCACCGACGGCAACATCGGCTGGATCGACCCGACTGCCGCGGCGAAGTAGGCCACCGCGGCAGTTTCGGGAGCGGTTAGTGGACCAGGGCCGCCGCCATCTCGTGCTGCAGGATCGCGGCTACGGCCAGGTCGCGGTCGGCGGCCACCGCCATCGGCGACCCGTCGGCGGCATGGATCGCGAACGCCATGCTGCCGTTCATCTGCACCGGCTTGACATAGGCCAACTGCGAGACGCCGAGCTGCATCAACTCGGCAGGCGTCAGATGACGGATGTCGAGCCCGATCTCGGCCGGCGCGTCGAAGTCGTCATTGTCGAAAACGTTCATAGCAATGCTCCCTGGCACGCGCCATGCTATCCATTACGCATGGGCGACCGTGTTGGATCGGTCCGGATCTGCGTGCCGCAGTTCAGTTTTTCGTGCGGAGCCGGGCGTCAGCCCCGCTCGGACGCCCCGTCCACGACGGGTCCCGGCGAGGGCTCGGAGATCTGGATCGTGCGCACGCGCACTTCCGGCTGAGGCCGCGCGAGGTCGATATGCAGCAGCCCGTTGTCCAGCCACGCGCCCTTCACGTCGATGCCCTCGGCCAGCACGAAGGCGCGCTGGAATTGCCGGGCTGCGATGCCGCGGTGCAGGAACGTGCGGCCCTGCGTGTCCTCGGGCTGGCGGCCGCGGATCACGAGCTGGTTGTCCTCCTGCGTGATCTGCAGGGTGTCCATCGTGAACCCGGCGACGGCGAGGGTGATGCGCAGGCCGGACGGTCCGGTCTGCTCGATGTTGTAGGGCGGATAGCCGTCCTGGGACGTCTTGCTCGCCCGCTCGAGCATCTGCTCGAGGTGGTCGAAGCCCAGGAACAGCGGCGACGTGAACATACGGGTGGACATCTGTGCCCCCTCCTCAGAGCGAAGCTGACGGGGCCCGGATCGGCACCCCACTGACAGGGGATGTTGGAAACGGCGGAGGGGGTTGCAACCCCCACCGATTGAACCCGGGCGCCGCCGCCGCTACATGGCCGGGATGCAGCCTGAGACGCCGAACGCCCCGCCGATCCTCATCGCCCCTCATCCCCTCCTCCGCGCCAAGGCCCGGCGCGTCGTACCCGCCGATGCCGACGCGGTGCGCGCTCTGCTGCCGCAGATGTTCGCGGCCATGTATGCGGCGCCAGGCATCGGGCTGGCGGCGCCGCAGGTCGGCAGCCCGATCCGCGTCGCGGTGGTGGACCTGATGCCGGACGACAAGCCCGCGCCGATGGTGCTCATCAACCCCGAGGTCACGCAGATCAGCGAGGAGTGGGCGACGCGCGAGGAGGGCTGCCTGTCGCTGCCCGGGCAATACGCCGACGTCGCCCGCCCCGCCCGCGTCCGCGTCCGCTACCAGGACGAGACCGGCGCGATGCGCGAGGTCGAGGCCGATGGCCTGCTCGCAGCCTGCCTGCAGCACGAGATCGACCATCTCTCCGGCGTGCTGTTCGTGGACCACCTCTCGGCGCTCAAGCGGAACATGCTGATGCGCCGGCTTGCCAAGGACATGACGCA
>JBBSIT010000485.1:0-4331 GCA_038231995.1 Acetobacterales bacterium
CTTGCCATGCGCAGGCCGAGCCGCACGGCCAGCCTGCCCCGCTCGCCCATCGGCTCCAGCGTGCAGTCCCACTCACTGCGGTTCACGCACACCGGCCTGACCTCGACGCCGTGCGCCTGCGCATCCCGCACGACCTGGGCGGGGGCATAGAAGCCCATGGGCTGGCTGTTGAGCAGCGCGCAGCAGAACACGTCGGGGTGGTGGCACTTGAGCCAGGACGACGCATAGGCGATCAGCGCGAAGGAGGCGGCGTGGCTCTCGGGAAAGCCGTAGCTGCCGAAGCCCTCGATCTGGCTGAAGGTGCGCTCGGCGAAATCCCGCTCGTAGCCGTTGGCTTCCATCCCGTCGATGAGCTTGTCCTTGAAGTGCGACACGCCGCCGGTGACCTTGAACGTGGCCATCGCGCGCCGGAGCTGGTCCGCCTCGCCCGGCGTGAAGCCTGCACAATGGATGGCCACCTGCATGGCCTGTTCCTGGAACAAGGGAACGCCCAAAGTCTTGCCCAGCACGCGCTCCAGCTCGGGCTTGGGATAGGTCGGCTTCTCCTTGCCCTCGCGCCGACGCAGGTAGGGGTGCACCATGTCGCCCTGGATAGGGCCGGGCCGGACGATCGCCACCTGGATGACGAGATCGTAGAAGGTCCGAGGCTTGTGCCGCGGCAGCATGCTCATCTGCGCGCGGTCTGACCAGCCTCAGCAACCCGGCCTGGCCAGCGCCGTTCCTCTTAGGGGCAACGCTTAGGGGAGAGGTGCCACGAAACAGCCGCACACCGAAACCAGCATCAAGCATACTGACGATCAGCAGAACACGGGCAATCACAAGAAACCCGGAGCCGAGGATGCGGGCGGCGCCGATCGCGTGGGCGGTACCCGCGCCGGGGCCGAGAACGTGGAGCCCGTGAAGAAGGACAGAGCCTGAGGCCGTGACATACCATGATCTCAAAGCAGCAGATGGCCATCAGAGGCCTTGGGACCATCGGCAGACTGAAAAGCAGGCAACCCAAGTTGCCGGCGGAGCGCACAGCCCGGGTTCTCGGCGAGGTGGCACCCTGTTAGGCGGCGCTTCGATCTGGCCACCTGTGGTCCGTCGCCTGGAGCCTCGTGAGTTAGGGAGTATGTCCGATGGCTCAGGCCACATGGGAGCACATTTCTCAAGATGGAGATATCACGACGCACCGGATGCAGGTCGCCGGTGGATGGCTCTACCGGGTGACGACCGGCCATCCTGCAGGGATCGCACTGGCATTCGCCCCGACAGGGGCCCAGCCAACGGTCGGTGGCGACGCAATACTCGGGGCAGGGAATCAGCAGACAGACGACACGCCTCGCCTAGATGACTGACGGTTGGGGCTACCCGAAGCTAATCGAGGCCGCTTTGCATCTGATCGGTCGCCGATACCTGGAGATGCGGTCGACTGCACGGAGGGCAACGCAGTCAGAACCCCGTGGACGTCCAGTGAAGCGATGGGCTCCCTGACACTGCTGGCGTGCTACATCGCATCAAGGTGTAGCGATCCGCCAAAGCAGATCACCTCCGTTGTGTAGGCGGCTCTCGTCCAGACACTCCTTCCATGCTTTGAGCAAGCAGGATCATTGATCGGATCTTACAGTCAGTGACTGCAGTCTTTGAAGTCGAAGCTCGCCCAACTCGAATGTCTCGCTCCGGCACGGTTACGCCCGTGCACCACTGGCCGACTGGCGCGGCGCACCAGCCGCCGGGGCCGCGTCCTGGCCCCCGTCGCCGCTAGCCGGCGTGACGGCACCGGCGGGCATGACCGAAGCTCCCGCTTTCTCCAACTGCTGCGTCACCGAGGCAATCAGCTCGTCCCAGCTCTTTGCGAAGGATGCGACTCCCTGCGCCTCCAGGGTGTCAGCCACGTCGTCGAGGTCCACCCCGACCCGGCGCAGATCGTCCAGCACCGCATGGGCTGCCTCGTAGCTGCCCCGGATGGTGTCGCCGCGCACCTTCCCATGGTCGGCGACTGCCTCCAGCGTGGTCTCGGGCATGGTGTTGACCGTGTCCGCCGCAACCAGTTCGACCACGTAGCGCGTGTCGTCGAACGCCTTGTCCTTCACCCCCGTGGACGCCCACAGCAGCCGCTGCATCCGGGCGCCTCTACGCTCCAGGTCACGCCACTGGGGTGAGGCCAGCGTATGCTCGTAGAGCTCGTAAGCGAGGCGCGCGTTGGCGATGGCGGCCTGTCCGTGCAAACGGGCCGTCAAAGCTGCGAGGTCCTCGACCTTCGGGTGCGTGGCGAGTTCCGCGAGCCGGCGGTCCACCTCGGTGTCCACCCGGCTGACGAAGAACGACGCCACGCTCTCGATACCCTCCAAGCTCCCGCCGGCGGCGGCCCGCTGTTCGAGGCCAGCCATGAAGGCGTCGAGCACTGCCTCGTAGCGGTCGAGCGAGAAGATGAGCGTGACGTTGACCGAGATACCCTCGGCCAAGCAGGCCGAGATGGCGGGTAGCCCGGCTTGGGTCGCGGGTATCTTGATGAACAGGTTGGGCCGGTCCACCAGCCACCATAGGCCGCGCGCTTCCGCCGCCGTGCGCTCGGCGTCGCCCGAGATGCGTGGGTCCACCTCGATCGACACGCGGCCGTCGCGGCCGCCGGTGCGGTCGAACACCGGGTGCAGCACGTCGCAGGCCGCGCGTACGTCCCACGCCGTCAGTAGCCGCAGCGTCTCCCCGACCGCAGTGCCGCGCAGCGCCAGGTCGCGCAGCTGCGCTTCGTAGCCGGACCCGGCACCTATGGCCTTGGCGAAGATCGTGGGATTGGTCGTGATCCCGACTACGCCGCCCTGCTCAACCGAGCGGGCGAGGCTGCCCGACTGGATGCGAGGCCGGCTGAGGTCATCGAGCCATACGGCAACCCCGGCCGCGGCGAGTTCGTTCAAGGCTTGGGCCATGTTGGTTTCCTGTGATGGCCGGTCCACCGGCGTCCGGCACGCGACATTGAACTTGAGGCAATGAGCGAGGAGACGGGATCGAGAGCCCGGCACAGTTAGGTATCGGAGTCGCATGTAGAGTGGGTGAAGGCCGAGAAACGCGAGATCGTGAACGGGCAGCCGCGTCGCTCATAGTCACCGCGTCGGCCCGATGCCGATCTAGCCGAGCTTTCAGTTTTATTGTTCGTTCGTCCCGGTCAGAAAGGCACGTGCCGGACGCTTGGTGGAGCATGAGAGGCAGGACGCCTTAGACACTCTCGTCACGGTAGGGCGGACCCGCCGCGCGCCAGCCCATGTCCCAGAACGCGGTCTCGAGCCGAACCGCCGTGTCGAACGTCGCTTGCAGCGCAGCAGCCCGCACCTCACCCCCGCGCTCGGCCCACAGCCGGTCGAGCATGCCGCGCGTTGTGTTCGCAGCTGTCTCGTAGTCCGGCCCGGCATAGGTCGTGACCCAGGGTGCGTAGGGGTTGCCCGGCGCTTGATCGGCCGCGAGTCGCGAGCCGATCTCGGCGTAGCCGAGCACGCAGGGCGCCAACGCCGCATACAAGTCGAGCAGGTCGCCCGCCGCGCCGCAGTCCAGCACGAAGCGGGTATCGGCGATCGTCTCCAGCGCTTCCGGCTCGGTGGCCATGCCGACTTCGTCCAAACCCCAGCCGGCGCAGTACGAGACGTGCAACGGCAACTCGTCCAGGATGGCGGCGAAGCCGGCGGACGCAGCACGCAGGTCCGCGAGCCGGCCGGCCTTGAAGCCGGCGAGCGCGTAGGCGCGGGCGAACTGGATGAGGAACAGGTAGTCCTGCGTCAGGTAGCGCCGGAAGGCCGGGGTGGGCAGGGTGCCGTCGCCGAGGCCGCGCACGAAGGGGTGCCCGGTGAACTCTGTCCAGAGCGGTCCGGCGCCGCAGCGCAGCCGTACGAACAGGCCAAGGCCGTAAGTGCTCATGCTTGCCTCACCGGTGCTCTCGAGTCGGAGAAGCTGTCGTGCGCCGCGCAGCGATGTCGAGCACGAGGCGGGCGGCAGCAATCGCTCCGCCTCCGCCGGTGACGAGGGAGTGGGCGCGGTCCAGCATGGCGGCGCGCTCCTCGCCGCCCGCCAGGATCGACCGGAAGGCTCCTGCGAAGGTGTCCGGGGTCGCCGTCTCGATGCTGAGCACGTCCGCCGCGCGACGCTCGCCCAGCTTGCGCGCCAGCAGGTGCGTCTCCTGGATCGGCCCGGGGACCAGGACCAGCGGCGTGCGCAGGGCGGCGCCCTCGTGCATGGTGCTCGTCCCCTCGCCGATCAGGATGTCGGCCGCGCGCTCGAACAGCAGCGCCTCGGGCGGCGTGATGACACCCTCGACGCGGACCCAGCTGGGCAGCTCGTCCGGCACGCCGGGGATGCCGCGC
>JBBSIT010000486.1:0-4316 GCA_038231995.1 Acetobacterales bacterium
CGCCGCCGGTCGGCGAGGCCGCGAGCAACGCCAGGACCGTCGCGGCCGCGGCCAGGCTCGTGAGATGGCGCGACAAGCGCCAGGGCGTCTCCCGGGCCAGCGCGTGCAGGTCGAGGCAGCCGAGCACGCCCACGACGAGGAATCCCGCGATGGCGTGGCAGGCGAACGCAGCCGCCGAGCCGAACACCGCGACCGCGAGCCGCACCCAGATGCGGTCCGCGCGCAGCCACAGGGCGATGACCCAGAGCAGGACGCCGACTCCCATGACGTAGTTCACGAAGCCCCAGAACAGCGCCGCGCTGTAGAACAGCGTCGCCCCCAGCAGCGGCTTGACCGCGCCGGCCGCGCCGAAGGCTCCGCTCAGCCGGACGAACCCGGCGACGAACACGGCGTAGGTCAGCAGCAGGAACACCGTGCCCGCCGCCTCCAGCCCGAGGCCGCATTTGACCAGGCCGAGCACGCCGAGGTCGAGCGCCACGTTCGGGATCAGGAAGCTGCGGAGCTCGTAGAATGCCTGCCATGGCCCGGCGCCGCGCAGCATCTCGTCCACGATCCGCACCCGCGCGAGATGGCCGGGCCAGTCCTGCAGCGGGGCCGGCACCGTGACCGCCAGCGGCAGGGCCGCGAGCGAGGCGATCAGGCCGGAGACGGCGGTGAGCCGGCCGGGTCGCGATGGAGGCATGCGGTCATCCCGGCGGTGCATGAGGCGAGTGTCAGGGCCATGTACGGGCGCAGCAAGGGCGGAATGGTCGCGCCCACCGCTTGACCTCCGCCGCTCCGCCCCCGTCTATGATGCTGCGTCCAGAAGGGGTCCCGATGCGCTACCTCCTGCTCCTGCTTGCCCTGCTGCTGCCCGGCGCCGCCGTTGCGCAGACGACGAGCCACGCCGTCTCGATCTACGGCACGCCCGCACTGCCGGCCGGCTTCGCGCATTTCCCCTACGCCAACCCGGACGCGCCCAAGGGCGGCGACGTGGCGCTGGCGGCGGTGGGCAGCTTCGACAGCTTCAACCCCTTCATCGTCCGGGGAAACTCGGCGGCAGGCGTCATGGGGATCTGGGACACGCTGCTGCGCGCCAACGCCGACGAGGCGGACGCGGCCTACGGGCACCTCGCCGAGAGCGTGGAGCTGCCGGAGGACCGCATGTGGGTCGCCTTCACCTTGCGCGACGGCGCGCGGTTCCATGACGGGACGCCGATCACGGCGGAGGACGTCGCCTGGACGTTCCAGGCGCTGCGCGAGCATGGCCGGCCGTATTACCGCGCCTACTATGCCGACGTGACGGAGGCGGTGGCGAAGGGGCCGCGCCGGGTCGTGTTCCGCTTCAAGTCCAATGAGAACCGCGAGCTGCCGCTGATCCTGGGCCAGATGTCGGTGCTGCCGAAGCACTGGTGGGCAGGGCGGGACTTCTCGCGCCCGCTGACCGACCCGCCGCTGGGGTCGGGGCCGTACCGCGTCGGCCATTTCGAGTTCGGCCGCACCGTGGCGTATGAGCGGGTGCCGGACTACTGGGCGGCAGACCTCCCGACCGGCCGCGGCCTGGCGAATTTCGGCACGCTCCGATACGAGTACTTCCGCGACGCGACGGTGGCGCTGGAGGCGTTCAAGGCCGGGCAGATCGACTTCCGCCAGGAGAACATCGCCAAGGAGTGGGCCACCGGCTACGACTTCGCCGCCGTGAAGCGCGGCCTGGTGAAGCGCGAGGAGATCCAGCACCGTCTGCCCACGGGGATGCAGGGCTTCGTGATGAACACGCGGCGCGAGCCATTCAAGGACCGCCGGGTGCGCGAGGCGCTGATGCAGGTGTTCGATTTCGAGTGGCTGAACCGCAACATCTTCTACGGCGCCTATACTCGCACCAGCAGCTACTTCAGCAACCGCGCGCTCGCGAGCGCCGGCCTGCCCAAGGGCGCCGAGCTGGCGCTGCTGGAGTCCTATCGGGACAAGCTGCCGCCGGAGCTGTTCACCCAGGAGTTCAAGCTTCCCGTGACGGACGGCAGCGGCAACAACCGCGAGGGGCTGCGCCGCGCGCTCACGCTGCTGAAGGAGGCGGGCTGGGAGGTGCGCGACCGCAAGATGGTGGACCGCGCCGGCTGGCAGATGAGCTTCGAGCTGGTGCTGGACAGCCCGACCTACGAGCGCGTGGCGCTGCCCTACGTGCAGTGGCTGCAGCGCCTCGGCATCGAGGCGCGGGTGCGGACGGTCGATCCCGCGCAATACCAGCGGCTGACCGACGCGTTCGATTTCGACATGACCATGACGACCATCCCCGAGAGCGAGCACCCCGGCAACGAGCAGACGGAGTACTGGACCTGCAACTCCGCCAAGCAGGAGGGCAGCCAGAACCTGATGGGCGTGTGCGACCCCGTGGTGGACGCGCTCGTGGCGCAGGTCGTGAGCGCCAAGGATTACGCGGGGCTCGTCGCCGCCACCCAGGCGCTGGACCGCGTGCTGCTCTGGAGCTTCTACGCCGTGCCGCACTATCACTCCCGCAGCTTCCGCGTGGCGTATTGGAACCGCTTCGGGCACGTGGACAAGCCGGTGCGCGCCGGCCTCGCCTTCGATAGCTGGTGGGTCGACCCGGCGCTCGCCGCCGCCACCGACGCCGCCCGCCGCGCAGGCAACTAGAGCATGTTCAGCAAAGCTGAACCCGCTCTAGCCTTTGTTCCGCGCGGCTACTCAAACCGCTCGGACCCAAGCGCGGGTCCGAACGATTTGAAGCCGCTTTAATGGCCGCCTACCTGCTGCGCCGGCTGCTGCTGATCATCCCGACCCTGCTCGGCATCATCGCCATCAACTTCGCGGTCGTGCAGTTCGCACCCGGCGGCCCGGTCGAGCAGATGATCGCGGAGCTGAAGGGCAAGGGCAGCGAGACCACCGGGCGGCTCACCGGCGGGGGCGCCGCCGAGACCTCCGCGCCCACCGCGTCCGGCGACTACCGCGGCGCACGTGGGCTCGACCCGGCCATCGTCGCCGACATCCGCGGCATGTTCGGCTTCGACAAGCCGGCCGGCGAGCGCTTCCTGCTGATGCTGCGCGACTATCTCACCTTCGATTTCGGCCGCAGCTTCTTCCGCGACCAGACCGTGATCGAGCTGATCGGCCAGAAGCTGCCGGTCAGCGTGTCGATCGGGCTGTGGTCCACCTTGCTGATCTATCTCGTGTCGATCCCGCTCGGCATCGCCAAGGCGGTGCGGGACGGCTCGCGGTTCGACGTCGCGACTTCGGCGGTGGTGCTGGTGGGCTACGCGATCCCGACCTTCCTGTTCGCCATCCTGCTCGTGGTGGTGTTCGCGGGCGGCAGCTTCGTCCAGTGGTTCCCGCTACGTGGCCTGCACAGTGCCGGGGCGGAAGCGTGGCCCTGGCCGCAGCGGGCGGCGGACTATCTCTGGCACGTCGCCCTGCCTACCCTGGCGCTGGTCGTCGGCGGGTTCGCAGGGCTGACGATCCTGACCAAGAACTGCTTCCTCGAGGAGATCCGCAAGCAGTACGTCGTGACGGCGCGGGCCAAGGGCGCGGGCGAGCAGCGCGTGCTCTACGGCCACGTGTTCCGCAACGCGATGCTGCTGATCGTCGCCGGGTTCCCGGCCGCGTTCATCGGCATCCTGTTCGGCTCGTCGCTGCTGATCGAGATCGTGTTCTCGCTCGACGGGCTCGGCCTGCTCGGCTTCGAGAGCGCGATCCGCCGCGACTATCCCGTGATGTTCGGCACGCTCTACATCTTCACCTTGCTGGGCCTGGTGCTGCAGATCGTCGGCGACGTGATGTACACCGTGGTCGATCCGCGCATCGACTTCGAGGCCCGGCGTTGACGCTGAGCCCGCTCTCCCGCCGGCGCCTGGCGATCTTCCGCGCGCACCGGCGCGGCGCCTGGTCGCTGCTGATCTTCACCACCCTGTTCGTGCTGGCCCTGTTCGCCGAGCTGATCGCCAACGACCGGCCGCTGCTCGTGCGCTTCGAGGACCAGTTCTACGTCCCGGTCCTGCAAGGCTACAGCGAGGACACGTTCGGCCCGGAATTCCTGCCGATCGAGGCGGACTTCTCCGATCCGATGCTGCGGGCGACGATCGAGGCGAAGGGCTGGATGATCTGGCCCGCCATCCCGTTCCGCTACGACACCATCATCAAGAACCTGGCCGAACCCGCCCCCTCTGCGCCCAGCGCGCGCAACCTGCTGGGCACGGATGACCAGGCGCGCGACGTGCTGGCCCGCATCATCTACGGCTTCCGCATCTCGGTGCTGTTCGGCTTCACCCTCACGATCGTCTCGTCCGTCGTCGGCATCCTGGCCGGCGCGGTGCAGGGCTTCTACGGCG
>JBBSIT010000487.1:0-4315 GCA_038231995.1 Acetobacterales bacterium
AAGAACACGAGGAACAGCAGCATCAGCAGCGGGATGCACTGGAACAGCGTGATCCACCCCGCGGCGAGCCAGCGCAGCGGCTTTGAGGCGGAGGTGCGCAGCGCGGCCAGTCCCAGCCCCAGCACGCCGCCGCCCGCGAAGGCGACGAGGCTGAGCAGCACCGTCCATCGCGCGGCGGCGAGCATGTAGAGGAACTCGGGCTGCCCGAAGGTGCGGATCACGCGCGGCCGCGCCGGGCGAAGTAGGCATGGTCGATCCCGGCGAACAGCGCCTTGAGCGCGAAGGCCATGGCCACGTAGAGCGCGGTGATGACGAGATAGACCTCGAACGGCCGGAAGGTCTGCGTCTCCAGCACGTGGCCCGCCGCCGTCAGCTCCTCGGCCGAGATCGTGCTGACCACGCTGCTGCCCAGCATGACCAGCACGAACTGCGCGCCCAGCGCCGGTGCCGCCTGCCGCAGCGCCGGGAACAGCACGACCAGCCGCACGATCTGCCCGGTGCGCAACGCCAGCGCCCGCGCCGCCTCGATCACGCCCGGCGGCACCGCGAGTATCCCTGCTCGCACGATCTCGGTCACGTAGGCGGCGCAGTTGACGCTCATGCCAAGCAGCGCGGCCCACACCGGGTCGAGCGACACGCCCAGGCTGGGCAGGCCGAAGAAGATCAGGAAGAGCTGGATCAGGAACGGCGTGTTGCGGATCACCTCGACGTAGCCGCGCACGGCGGCTGCCGGGACGCGGCCGCCGAAGGTCGCGGCCACGGCGCAGGCGGTGCCGAGCAGCAGGCCCGCGCCCATGCAGGCTACGGAGAGCCTGATGGTGAGCCACGCCCCCGCCAGGAGCGCGTCCCTGGCGGCAAAGACCGCGCCGAAGTGGAAGGTGTATTCCATCGTCCCCTCTCCCGGACAGGACGGTAGAGCGACGGAATGCCCGTTTCAATCCTCGCCCTCATGGAACGCCTGGTCTAGTAAACCCTCATGGCACCGCCGCGCCTGAGTCGCGAGAGAAACCCCGCCCGAGCCCGGCGCGACGCCCTGCTCGACGAGCTGCGGCGGCGCCATCCCACCCTGCCGCGGCGACTGGGCGAGCTGGCCCGCTACCTGCTCGACCATCCGACCGAGGCGGCTTTGGGCACGGTCGCGGGCCTCGCGCGCGACGCCGGGTCGCAGCCCTCCGCCCTGGTGCGCCTGGCCCAGTCATTGGGGTTCAGCGGCTTCTCGGAATTGCAGGACGTGCTGCGCGCGGCGCTGGCCGAGGCGGCGCCTAGCTATCAGGAGCGGGTGCGCCAACGGAGCGACGGCACCGGCGGGCTGCTGCGGCAGGCCTGCGCGCTGAACGAGCTCTCCCTGCAGCACCTGGCCGAAACCGACCAGGCCGTGGTGGACCGAGCGGCCGCCCTCCTCGCGCAGGCCGGCGCGGTGCACGTGATCGGCCAGCGCCGTAGCCATGCCGTCGCCGTGCATCTCGCCTACGGCCTGACCCGCGCCGGCAAGCTCGCCCGGCTGCTGTCCGGCGCGGGCGGCTTCCTGCGGGAGGAGGCAGCGACCCTGCGGCCCGGCGACGTACTGCTCGCCGTCAGCGTCCACCCGTAGTCCGCCGAGGTGGTCGAGGTGTGCGGCATGGCCCAGGCGCAGGGCGTGATGCTGCTGGCGCTGACGGACGGGCCGCTGAGCCCGCTGGCGCCGATGGCCGCGATCGCCTTCGAGGTGCAGGACGCGGAGCTGTCGGGGTTCCGGTCGCTCGTGGCGCAGATGTGCCTCAGCCAGGCGCTCGTGTTCGGGGTCGCCGCCGCGCTGCAAGCTGCTCGAAGCGGTGCCGGCGCAACTAGCGCCGCTGCAGCCAGCCCTCCAGGAGCGCCAGGTTGCGCAGGTTCGACTTGAACGCCGCGTCGAGCAAGTCGCCGATCAGCGGAACGCTGCCGCCGACCGTATCGGCCGCCACGTTGCCCAGCATGCGCGCGATCAGGACGCCAGGCGCGCCCAGCCGTCTCGCCTCCCACACGATATAGAGCGAGACCAGCGCCCCGACGGCATCTCCCGCCACAGGGGCAAGGCCGAGCACGCTGTCGAGGCCGAGGCGGAAGCGCGTGCCAGGCAGGCCGAACGAGCTGTCCATCAGTAGGGCGACCCGGCGCAGGTGGGCCAGCTCGGCCGCCACGTCGATCGAGTCGGAGGTGAAGGCGGAAGCGGACATAACGCATCCTATGCGGGGCGCCCAGATGTGTGACGCCGCCGGGGGCAGCGCAATCCCTACCCGCCGGCGCCGGACAGCACGCGCGCCGCGCCGCCGACCAGGTCGCGGAACGCGGCGTCGAACCCGGTGCCGCGCGTGCCCCAGCTGTGCTCCCGGCCGCGCCAGGTCATCCGCCACTCCGCGACCCAGCCGGCGTCCGCATCGCTCCAGGTCAGCGTTCCGGAGACCGGCACGGCGCCGGACGGCGCGGGGGCGGTCAGGTGGTCGGAGGGAGGCAGGCCGATCAGCAAGCCGAAACGCTCGCCGGCCGCCAGCAGGGCGCCGCGCTGGCGTTCATCCTGGTCCGCATCCGCGGTCAGGGGGAACTCGACGGCGCCGCGATGCACCTGCACGCGCACCCACAGCAGCGGCCGCTCGCCCCGCCAGGGCGCCTCGCCGAGGCCGGCCACCACGGCATCCACCATGCCGGGATCGAACGAGACGATGAGGTCATAGGGGCGGTCGCGGGTGCCCTGCTCGTCGCGCCGGGGCATGTCGCTCATGCGGTCGAGATAGGCGAACGTCCGTACGAAGCCGGGCGCTGCGGGAGCGAGGGCGGCGACGCGCGGGTCGGTCGCGAGCGCCGGGTTGCCGGCGACCTTGGCGAGCGCCTGGGCGAGCGCACGGGCGAAGCCGTCCGGACGGGAGCGGCCATCGGTCCCGGTGACGATGACGCGCCCCTCGTAGAGCGAGGCGGCGTGCGCGGCGCAGGGCGCCACGGCGGCGAGGGCAAGCAGCGGGGCGATGGCGCGCATGGCGGCAGGCTTCCCCTGTCGGCGCACCGCGTCAATCCCGGCACGTCATCGGCGCGCATAATCCTGGTGTGCCGTTCGGCAGCCACGCGGCTACACTGGCGCACCTGACAGAGGACGCACGATGCCCAAACTCCGCCTGCTTGCTGGCCTGCTGGCCGCCTCCGTGTTGGCCGGGTGCGCCACGTCGCCCCCAGGCGGCCGGGTGCCCTACCAGCCTAGCCCGGACATGGAGGCGGTGCTCCGGGAGTATCAGGTCCTGCATCCCCGGCCGGCGGACGAGCTCACCACCGAGGTCGCCCGCCGGCAGCCGCGGCTGATCGACGCCGCCCGCGCCGTGCGCAACGTCCAGGGCCTGCCCTACCCGGAAGAGGACGTGCCGCGCGTGATGGACCTCGGCATCCCCGGCGCTGTCGATCGCCGCCCGGCCCGGCTGTTCGCGCCCGAGATGACGAAGGACACGCCCGTCGTGCTGCTGTTCCCCGGCGGCGGCTGGGTCGCGCCCACGCTGGACGCATCCGACGCCGCCGCACGGGCCTTGTCGAACCGCACCGGCGCCATGGTGCTCATGGTGCAGCCGCGCGGCGCGCCGATCGGCGATCCCGTCCGCCCCGAGGACGCCCGCGTCCCGGCGGCCCACGATGACGCGCTGGCGGCCTATCGCTGGCTGCAGGACCACGCGCGCGAATACGGCGGCGACCCGAGCCGCATCGTCCTCGCGGGCGAGGGCACCGGCGGCGGGCTGGCGCTCGCCACCGCGATCGCCGCGCGCGATCTCGGCCTCGGCGGGCCGGCGCACCTGCTGCTGCTGACGCCCATGGTGGGCCTGACGCCCGAGGACCCCGCGCTCGCCGACGCGCGGCCGATCACGCGCGACGCGCTGCGCTTCGACCAACTGCAATACGCGCCGCGCGGCACCCCGCCCGACCCGCGGCTGGACCCGGGCGCCCGGGCCGATCTGCATGGCTTGCCGCCGACCACGCTCGTGCTCGCGCCGATCGACGCGGCGCGGCCCGGCGCCGAGCTGCTCGCGGCCCGGCTGGCGGAGGCGGGCGTGCCGGTGGTGTCGCGCACCTTCGAGGGCACGACCGCAGGGTTCTTTGATCTCGGCCCGGTCGTGGGCGAGGCGCGGCAGGCGCAGGGCTTCGTCGCGGAGCGGCTCGGGGCGGCATTCTACCGGCCGCCTGACCCGGCGCGTCCGGCGCGGCGCTGACGTAGATCCCATTTGGCCGCCGAGGGATGCAATCCCCGGGTTGCGATGTAAGTAACTACAGCATGGCATGGGGCGAGCAGAGCGGCCGCGAGCGTGACAGCTACCATCACGGCAACCTG
>JBBSIT010000488.1:0-4298 GCA_038231995.1 Acetobacterales bacterium
CCCATCACGCGCCCGGCCCGGACCCCCGTGATCGACACTCTCGCGACGAGCAGCAACTGGTCGGGCGCCTACGCCCTCCCGAACCGCGGCGACCGCTTCACCCGCATCGTCGGCCGCTGGAAAGTGCCGGCGACGAGGCCCGGCACGGACGCGAACCCGGCGGCCCTGCCGTTCCGCTGCTCGATCTGGATCGGGCTGGATGGCCAGCGGCAATGGACCAAGTCCATGCCGCAGGTCGGCACGGAGCACACCGCCGCGCGGGACGGCAAGCGCGAGGCGCACAAGCTCTGGTGGCAGTGTTGGTTGCGCGACGGGCGCTCGGCGCAGCACGACATCGCCGGCGTGCCGGTCCAGGCCGGCGACGTGGTGCTGTGCAGCCTGATCGTGGTCTCGCCGCACGAGGTGCGCTTCCACGTCAAGAACCGCAACACCGGCGCCTTCGCCGGCCTGGCCGTGTGCGAGCCGGTCCCGCTGCGCGGGTCGTCGGCCGAATGGATCGTCGAGCGGCCGGCCGACTCGCCGGACAACCCGCAAGTGGTTGACGGCGTGCTGGAGACGGGGCCGTTCTTCCCGCTGCCCGACTACGGCAGCGTGCTGTTCGAGCGCTGCGTCGCGCTGGCCGCGGCGGCCCCGGGCGGCGCTGCACGCTATCACCCCATGCGCACGCCGCGCCTCATCTGCATGTCGGAGATCCTCTCGCAGCCGACCCGCAGCGCCGTGATATCGATGCCGAGGCGCCGGGGCATGCGGCCGGGTAGCCTCGGAGCAAGCTACCGCGCGCCTGAAGGCTCGTGAGCGGCGCCGCTACCCCTCGCCGCCCGGGATCGGCTTGCCGGCGACGATGCTCGCGATGAACGCCGCCTTCGCCTTCGTGTAGGAGGCGCGGTCGGCCGGGAAGCGGCCCGCGAACGTCACCTTCATGGCTTCGTAACGCCGGGCTATCCCTTGGTCAGCCAGTAGGCGGTCGCGGAAGAGCACCTTGTCGCGCCAGCTCAGCCCGCGCCACTCGACGAGGTGGAGGTGGTGCGTGCGGGGCGCGCCCTTGCCGAAGAAGTGCTCGTCCGGGACGAGCGCGTCGCCCAGGTAGTCGTAGCCGATCTCCCGCAGCGGCCGGATGCAGACGTGCCCCGTCGCGAGCCGCGCGATGCCGACCACCATGTCGAGGATCGGCTTGGCCCGGATGCCGGGGATGGCCGTGCTGCCGCAGTGCTGGATGTCCAGGGCCAGATCGGCGAGGGCGCGCCTGATCCGCCGCTCCTCCTCGTCGTAGGCCCGCGCCCAGTCCGGGTCATGCTCCACGAGCACGACTGTTCCGTCCTGCAATCCCAGCACAGGCACGTCCTCCCTGTCCGGACGCCGTGCCGGCGGCCGAAGTGATGCGTCCTTTGCCGCCGTGGCTGTCCGGGCCGGGACTCGCGGGCGACCCGATGCGTTTAAGAAACGAGACGCGATGACATGATTGAGCCACGGCCGCCGCCTGGACCGGTGTGACCTGGATCACACCCCTGGCCATGGCGGCGCTTCGCCCCGGCGCTGGCGCGCAGACGAGTTGGGCGCCGGCCTGGCTTACGAGAACGAGATGAACGTGCTGTGCTTCAGCACCGGCGGCCGCTTGGAGGGCATCCGCGCCTTCAACGAGGGCCGGCCGGCGGAGTTCGCGCGATGAAGGTGTACTTGACCCACACGGACGAGACATTCCCGCTCTACTTCGGCGACCGTGCCCTCGCTGCCCTGTCCGAGCACGCGGACGTAGTGCGCAACACGTCAGGCCGGGTCCTGCAGGATGCGGAACTGGCCGAGGCCGCCGCGGGTTGCCAGGTCATCATCGCCCACCGCGCGACGCCGGGCACCGCCGCCACCTTCGCGGCGGCGCCGGACCTCGTGGCGTTTCTGCGCTGCGCCGTCGATATCAGCACGATCGACGTGGCCGCCGCCTCGGTCCAGGGCGTGCTGGTGACGCGGGCGACACCGGGCTTCACCGATGCGGTGGCGGAGCTGGGCCTTGGCATGATGGTCGATCTGGCGCGGGGCGTGTCGCGCTCGGCCGCTGCCTACCGCAACGGGTCGCCGGGCGTGCCCGGCATGGGCGTGCAGCTCTCCACCGCGACTCTCGGGCTGGTGGGCTACGGCCGGATCGCGCGGCGGCTGGCGCAGATCGCCGGCGCCATCGGCATGCGCGTCCTGGCCTACGACCCGTTTGCTGCGCCGGACACTCCGGGCGTGGCGGCCGCGCCGTTGGATCAGGTGCTTGCGGAGGCCGATTTCGTCGTCTGCCTCGCCATCTCCAGCCCGGCAATCGAGAATCTGATGGACGCCGCCACCTTCGCGTGCATGCGGCGCGGCGCCTATTTCATCAATCTGTCGCGCGGCGAGCTGGTGGACGAGGACGCGCTGGAGGCAGCGCTCGACTCCGGCCAACTCGGCGGCGCGGCGCTGGACGTGGGGGGCGCACCGGACCAGATGCCGTCGCCCCGCCTCGCCCGGCGGCCTGACGTGGTGGCCACGCCGCATATCGGCGGGATGACGCCCGACGCGACGGAGCACCAGGCGATGGACACGGTGCGGCAAGTGGCGGAGTTGGCTGGCGGCCGCGTGCCGGACGGGGCGGTGAACGCCGGGGAGGCACACCGGCTGGATAGGCTCAGGCCAATGTGACGCGTCCGGTCTCCAACTGCCACTCGATCCAACGATCCGGCCGATGCGCGGCCATCCCGCGGGCGTCAGGCGAAGCGGGCGGCGAGGGCTTCGAGGGCTTCCTGCCGGCCGCTGACCGGCATCGGCGCCGTGTCCGCGGCGTGGGATGCGAGCGCGTCCAGGTCCGTCCCTCCGCGCAGGATGCCCTGCCCGAACGCGCCATCCCATCCCGCATATCGCCCGGTCCGCGCCCGATCGAGCGCCCCATCGGCCACGATCCGCTCGGCGATCAGCAGCGCGCGGGCCATCGTGTCCAGGCCGCCGGCATGGGCGTGCAGCAGGTCGGCCGGGTCGATGCTCTGGCGGCGCAGCTTGGAGTCGAAGTTGAAGCCGCCGGTGCCCAGCCCGTCGGCGCGCACGATCTCCAGCATCGCCAGCGAAAGGTCCTGCGCGTTGTTGGGGAACTGGTCGGTGTCCCAGCCATTCTGCGGATCGCCGCGGTTGATATCGACCGAGCCCAGGATGCCCAAGGCGGCCGCCGTCGCGATCTCGTGCTCGAAGCTGTGGCCGGCCAGGGTCGCGTGGTTCGCCTCGATGTTGACGCGCACCTCGCCCAGCAGGCCGTGCCGGGCCAGGAAGCCGTAAACGGTCGCGACGTCGCGGTCGTACTGGTGCTTGGTCGGCTCCATCGGCTTCGGCTCGATCAGGATCGTGCCCTTGAAGCCGATCCGGTGCTTGTGCTCGACGACGAGGTTCAGGAACCGGCCGAGCTGTGCGTCCTCGCGCCTGAGATCGGTGTTGAGCAGCGTGTCGTAGCCCTCGCGCCCGCCCCACAGGACGTAGTTCTCGCCGCCGAGCCGGTGCGTCGCCTCCAGCACGTGCTTCACCTGCCCGGCGGCGTAGGCGAACACCTCCGGATCGGGGTTGGTCGCCGCGCCCGCCATGTAGCGGGGATGGCTGAACAGGTTCGCCGTGCCCCAGAGCAGCCGGATGCCGGTGCGCTGCATAGCCCCCTCGACCGTCCCCAGCACCTGGTCCAGGCGTGCGTTGCTCTCCCGCAGGGTGGCGCCCTCGGGCGCCACGTCGCGATCGTGGAAGCAGAAGAAGGGGAGGCCGAGCCGCTCCATGAAGGCGACCGCGGCCTCGGCCTTCGCGTGCGCGGCCACCATCGGCTCGCCCGTGAACCAGGGGCGGTCGAGCGTGGGCGCGCCGAACGGGTCCGCGCCGCTGGCCGCGAAGCTGTGCCAGTAGGCGACCGCCGGGCGCAGCCAGTCGCCCATGCGCCGCCCTAGGACCGGGCGGTCCGCGTCGTACCAGCGCAGCGCGAACGGGTCCGTGCTGTCCGGCCCGGCGTAGCGGACATGCGGCAGGTGGTTGAAATAGCCGGTCATGCAGGGTGCCCCGTGCTGGTGGTGGCGAACAGGCCGCGCAGGGCCGGATAGAGCTGGCGATAGAGCATCCACCGCGGCGCCAACGCCTCGGCCAACGCGGGCTCGGGATCGAAGCGCGCCGCCTGGGCCGGCTTGGTGCAGACCTCGGCCACGCTGCCGTCACCCGCCGCGATGTGGGCCAGGCGCGCCGCGCCCAGCGCTGGGCCGACCTCCGCGCCCGCGGCGGTCGCGACGGGCCGGTCCAGCGCCGTGGCGACGAGCCGCAGCCCGCCC
>JBBSIT010000489.1:0-4286 GCA_038231995.1 Acetobacterales bacterium
CGGGCACGCAGGTGCAGCAGAACAAAGGTCGGAGTTGGCGTCCCACTCTACAGGTCTGAGTTTGCATTCTATTTTTGGTTCGGAAAGCGGTACAGATCGGCTGCCGTTCCGTCTTTGCCCGGGGATTTGCCCCGAGTGCGCACAAGACGGCCAACGTGCTGAACAAGCTGCCCCAATCAATCCAGCCTGCCGCCAAGGCTGACCTGCGCGAGGTCTGGCAGGCGCCGAACCGTGCAATGGCCGAGGCGGCCATTGCCACCTTCGCCGAGAAGTATGGAGCCAAATACGAGAAGGCAGTCGCCTGCCTGGTCCGCGACCGCGACGCATTGCTGATCTTCTACGACTTTCCTGCCGAGCACTGGGATCACCTGCGCACGTCTAACCCGATCGAGCACTACTTTGGCAGGTAGGCTGGAACCCTGTGGGTGCTTGAGCGCTCTGTTCGAGGTTTCGGTCTGAGGCGGTTATGGCTTCGGACATCGGCTGGCGGGTGGAGCTGGAGCGCTGGCTTGAGCCCTTCCTTGAGGTGTTGCGGCATCCGGCCCGCCGGGCGATGTGCTCGCTCTACGTGGTTGGGTTGATCGGGCCTGGCGAGCGCAAGAGCGTGCAGCCGATGGCCGAGCGGCTGGGTCTGCCCAGCCATGACGCCCTTCACCATTTCGTGTCGACTGGCGCCTGGGATGCCGGGCCTCTGGAGGCGGTGCTGGCGGCCGCGGCCGACCGGCTGGTGGGCGGAGCGGATGCGCTTCTGGTGATCGACGACACGGCGCTGCCCAAGAAGGGAAGCCGCTCGGTCGGCGTTGGCCCGCAATACGCCTCGACGCTTGGCAAGAAGGCCAACTGCCAGACGCTCGTCTCGCTGACGCTGGCCCGGCGTGAGGTGGCGGTTCCTCTCGCGCTGCGCCTGTTCCTGCCCGAGGCTTGGACCGGCGATCCCGCGCGTCTCGACAAGGCCCGCGTGCCGGAGGCCTGGCGCGCGCGCCGCAGCAAGCCGGAGATCGCCTTGACCGAGCTGGACCGTGTGGCCGCAGCAGGGGCGCGGTTCGGCTGCGTGCTGGCCGATGCGGGTTACGGGATGAGTGCCGAGTTCCGCCAGGGCCTGAGCGCGCGCGGGCTGCGCTGGGCGGTTGGCCTTCCACGGCACCTCAAGGTCTACCCGGCCGATGTCGCGCTCGTCCCGCCGCCTGCCAGCGGAAGGTGCAAGCTGCACGCGCCGGATCAAGTGTCGCGCTCGGCCGAGAGCGTCCTGGCCGATGCGTCGTGGCGGCCCACCACTTGGCGCCGCGGCACCAAGGGCCGCCTGAGTGCCCATTTTGCCGCACGCCGGATCCGGGTGGCCGATGGTGCGGCCCAGCAGGTCGCGGGCCGTCCCGCCCAGCACCTGCCAGGTGAGGAAGCTTGGGTGGTGGGGGAACGGCGGCGCTCGGGTGAGACGAAGTACTACCTGGCCAACCTGCCTGCCGACACGTCTCTCAAAGTGCTGGCCGCCACCATCAAGGCGCGCTGGGTCTGCGAGCAGGCGCACCAGCAGCTAAAAGAGGAACTCGGCCTCGACCACTTCGAGGGCCGATCATGGGCCGGTCTGCACCGCCACGCCCTCATGACCATGCTCGCCTATACGTTCCTGCAGCACCGCCGCCTGGCCATCGCGGGTCGGGGGGAAAAGGAGCAGCGGACCACCGCCGCAGCCCAGCCTGCCCGCTGTTCGAGCCGCCCTCGCCAGCCAATTGCTGCGCGCCCGCTCGCCGCCGCGATGCTCACACTGCGGCAAGTCAATAAGCGCAACGCCTGAACGATACCTGCCAAAGTAGTGCGAGAGCGTGTTCGCCACGGTCAGGCATCGCACCGTCCGAACGAAGGGCGCGCTGTCGCAGGACACCGCCCGACTGATGGTGTTCAAGCTCGTCACGGCCGCCGCGAAGACCTGGCGCAGGCTGAAAGGCGAGAACCAGTTGCCCAAGGTCGTCCAGGGCGTCACATTCACCAACGGCGTCGAGGTCATCAACACGCCAGCACAGAACGCCGCCTGATCAGGCCGTCACCCAGATTCCAGCATAGCTCGCTCGAATGGCCAATCGGTGTCAACGGACCTGAGTCAGTGTGACACCGCTTGACGGAAGGCCGTGCTGTCATAGGCTCAATCTGACAACAGAGGGACCTGTGATGCGGTGCGCACTCTGGCTGATCACGGCGGCGGTTCTCTCAATCGGATCTGCCCGTGCGGACAACATCCTGCGCATCGTGCCGCAGTCCGACCTGCGCGTGCTCGACCCGCACGCGACGCAGGCCACCATCACCCGCATCCACGGGATGATGATCTACGACACGCTCTATGGCCTGGACGAAAAGCTGCGGCCACAGCCGCAGATGGTGGCGAGCAGCAAGGTCTCAGACGACAAGCTGACGTACGAGTTCACGCTGCGGCCCAATCTGGCCTTCGACAACGGCCAGAAGGTCACCACCGCCGACGTCATCGCTTCCATCCCGCGCGCGGCCAAGCAGGATCCGCTGATGCAGGTGATGATGAAGCGCGTTGCCGCGCTGGAGGCGGTGGACGAGAATACGTTCCGCCTCCGCCTGACCAAGCCGTTCCCGTATGTCGAGGCCGCACTGGCCGCCAACAGCGCGATGATCCTTCGCGCCGAGGACATTGAGGCGGCCGGATCACGCGTGCTGTCCACGACAACCGGCTCCGGCCCGTTCCGCTTCGTGCGCAGCGAATACGTGCCGGGCGCCAAGATCGTCTACGAGCGCAATCCCCACTACGTGCCGCGCGACGAGCCCACCGACGGTCTCGCCGGTGGCAAGCGGGTCTTCGTCGACCGGGTGGAGTGGCACGTCATCCCCGACTTGCAGACGCGTGTCGCCGCGCTGCTGAAAGGCGAGGTCGATCTGCTCGACCAGCTTCCGCATGACGGCATCCAGAGCCTGCACAGCCGTCCAGAGATCGAGGTGGCTGTCGTGAGCAAGCTCGGAAACCAGGCCTTCATGCGTCTGAACACGCTCTTTCCTCCGTTCAATGACATCCGTGCGCGGCAGGCGATCGCGATGACGGTGCAGCAGTCCGACTATCTATCGGCCGCCTTCACCGACGACCCGGCATGGTGGCGCGAGTGCTTCGCCTATTTCGGATGCGGCACGCCCAACGAGTCCGAGGCGGGTTCGGAGCCCTACCGCAAGCCCAACCCAGAGCGCGCGAGGGCGCTGCTCGCGGAGGCCGGCTACAAGGGCGAGAGGATCTTCGTTCTCTCGAGCCACGAAATCCCGCTGATCGGGGCGCTGGCCGAGGTGACAGCGGACGCGCTGCGCAAGATCGGGGTGAATGTGGAGCTGCAAGAAAGCGATTGGGGCACGCTGGTAGTGCGGCGCGCCAAGCAGGAACCGCCGGAACGGGGCGGCTGGAGCATCTTCAGCTCCGGAACCGACGTCCCGATCATCGCGCAGCCGGCGACGAACATCCTGGTCGACACACGCTGTGACCGCAACAACTACGTGGGCTGGCCGTGCTCGGAGAAGCTCGAAGCGATGCGCACGGACCTGATCGACGATCCAAGCCAGGCCAAGGTCGCCGCCTACAACGCGGCGCTGTGGGGCGAACTGCCCACGATATTGCTGGGCCAGTATCTGCAGCCGGTAGCATGGCGGAAGACGATCTCGGGCTTGCCGATCGCCTCGACGCTCGTGTTCTGGAACGTGCGCAAGCAGCAGTAGCCGCGTGCTGACCCCAGAGGCGCGGGCGCGCGCTGCCCGATTCGCGGCCGCTGAGGTGCGGCGGCGCGTGTTCAACCCCATGGTCCGGCCGCGCTGGATCGGGTGCAGCAATCGCTTCTGGTATCCGCACGAGAGCGCGGACGGCATCGTCTACACCACGGTCGATGCCGCGACCGACTCACGTGCGCCGAGCTTCGATCACATCGCCCTCGCCGCGGCGTTGCGGGACGGCGCCCGAAAGGACGGCGCGGCCGACCGGCTGCCCTTGTCATCCCTGTCGATCGGCGAGGACGGGACCTTCACGCGCATCGCACGTTGTCACTCGCGGACCACTCTACGCGAGCGCACAGGGGGAAGAGGGGCAGGGCGGAGCTGATCCACATCGGCCAGTTGGAAGTCCGGTTCCTTCGGGCGGGAGACGAGACTGGCGGCGCCCTCGACATGTTCGAATTCACCGTGCCACCAGACGCGAAGGTCCCAGTAGCGCACCACCATCGCGACTACGACGAGACGATCTACGGCCTATCCGGCGTGCTCACCTGGACGCTGGAAGACGAGCGTCGCGAGGTCGGCCC
>JBBSIT010000490.1:0-4276 GCA_038231995.1 Acetobacterales bacterium
GAGGCGGCGGACGCCTACGTGGTCGCCTGCGCGTCCGACCCGGGGGTGGAGGCCCTGCGCGCGATCACGCCCCGCCCCGTGCTGGGCGTGTTCCGCTGCGCCGTAGCGGCGGCGATCGCGCGGACCGAGCGGTTCGGCGTCGTCGCGATCGTGGACGCCAGCAAGGCCCGGCACATGGCGGCGCTGCGCGCGATGGGGCTGGAGGGCCGCCTCGCCGCCGGGGTCGCGCTCAATGTCTCGATGGACCGCCTGCTCGCCCCGACCGCCGCCCGCGCCCGCCTATCCGCCGCCGCGCGCGAGTGCGCAGCCGCCGGCGCGGGCGCCGTCATCCTCGGCTGCACCGGCATGGCGCACCACCGCGCCTGGGTGGAGGACGCGGCCGGCGTACCGGTCATCGAGCCATGCCAGGCCGCCGCCTCGCAGGCGATCAGCGCCGTGCTGGGCGGCGGGCCACTGGTGTTGGAGGCCTGATGGCAAAAGTCGCACAGGCCGTCAGCGTCCGGGAAGCCGCGACGCTCCCGGACGAGAAGCCGCCGAACTCTTGCCTAGGACGACTTCTGCAATTGCAGAGTTCCCCTGCACCTTCCATTCAAGCCTTCAGTTTCACCCACGTAGCTACCGTCACTTGCAAGCGAGAGGCGAACCCATCGCTTCTCTCCGCCCACAAGTTCAATATTCGAGTCCCCTTGGACATAGCCAAAGATGCCACCGTCGCCCCATCCCATAAACTCGATACCGTTTCGAATCCATAATTCTTTTTGGACAGGATCTTGGAAACAGCCGCTGTCTATATTGCGGTGTGGTGTATAAAAACCATGGTAAATGCCGTCACGGCTGTTTACGAGATTGTTTGGTCTTGCCGGTCCGGTGGCTCTGGTAAGCTCAATACTGGATTTGCACCACGGTCCACTACCTGCGAGGGCTCGGCCAGTGAACCCTTCCTTGCTGGGCATGAGGGTTATGCCCCGATTGAGCCCTTGCAGGTCGGCGTGCCCGTCAAGCGATAGTTCCCCTGAGGCGTTATAGATGCCTCCACCGGTCCCGGTGCTGAAGATCACAGCGCCGTCGTGGATGAATGCCGCGTTGCGGAACTTTCGTACTGGGCATCCTCCCCGCGTCTCCAAGATTTCGTCAGGGGTGCTCCAGCCTAAATACAGTCCATCAGACGCTGAACGCTCCCTAGTTGCGAGGATTGAGCCTCCGCCAGTTGAAGGGGAACCGCCAGATGGGTCCACTGCGACCGTGGGCGTCGAAACCGTTGATGATGAGGTCAACAGATCGCGTTCGGGTGACGTTGCGCAGCCGGCTAGAGACAGGGATAGTACGGCAGCAACTCGGACGATTTTCATCGTTGCCCCTTGCTCTCACGCGCTGAACCAATGGTGGAAGCGCTGGTTGTCACATGTTGCGAACGTGCATCATCATCTGTTCAAACGCCAACATAATGTTTACGGGAACTGGAGCCGGATTGAGCAGCTCTGGGCCAGGTTCAAGGGGTAGTGCGCCGTCGCTACACGTTGCGAGAAACCGCAAGCAGCTTCATGGGAGTCTTCCGCGTGGCGGTAGCCGAAAGACTCCAAACCCCGGCAAGGACTAGCCGCCGAGCTTGGACAAGCCGAACGCCGCGAGGAACCCGGCCACGGTGATCAGTCCGGCGTATTCGTGCGCCTGCTCGAACGCCTCCGGCATCATGGTGTCCGCGATCATCGCGAGGATCGCGCCGGCCGCCAGCGCCTGCGTGCCCGCGATGATCCCGGGCGAGAAGCCGCTGAACACGGTGTAGCCCAGCAGCGACGCCACACCCGACGCCACCGCGATCGCGCTCCAGACCCCGAACACGTAGCCGATCGAGCGTCCCGCCTTCTTCATCCCGGCCGCGCTCGACAGCCCCTCGGGCACGTTGGACAGGAAAATCGCGATGACCGCGGTCATGCTGACCGAGCCGCCGCCGATCATGCTGAGGCCGATGACCACCGATTCGGGAATGCCATCCAGCAATGCGCCGACCGCAATGGCGACGCCGCCATCCGCATCCGTCGATTGCTGGTCGCCGCTGCGCTTGCGGTGCTTGGCGCCGCGCTGGGCCAGCCAGACGTTCGCCGCGGTGTAGATGCCGGCTCCCCCGAGGAAGCCGACAGCCGTCGCCGGGAAGCCGCCCCGGCGGAACGCCTCGTCCATCAACTCGAATGACAGCGCCGAGATCAGCACGCCGCTGCCGAACGCCATCACGCCCGCGATGGCCCGGATCGGCACGCGCGCATACCAGGCGACAAGCGCCCCCAGCACCAGCGCCGAGCCGCTGAGCAATCCCCATAGCCCGGCCTGCAGCGCGAGCGGAATGGTCAGGACCCCGGCGTCCAGCTCGGCGGCTCGACCGCGCCGACCTGCCCGGTGATCCGCCCATATGCCTCCGGCCGGCGATGCCGGTCGAACGCGAAGATCGTCGTGCGGCCCAGAATGCACCGATCGAGGTCCAAGTCCGCGGTGATCAGCTCATCGCTCCAGCTCGTCGCCTGCGCCACGATCTCGCCCTGCGGATTGACGATGATGCTGTGGCCAAACAGCTCGCAGCCGTCCTCGACGCCCGCCTTGGCGGTGGCAATGGCGAAGCACGCGTTCTGGTAGGCGCCGGCCTGGACACTGAGATGGCTGTGGAACACGCGGAGGTGGGGCGCCTCGAACCCGGCCGCGTCCTGGTTCAGGCTGGGCGTGTTGTAGCCAAGCATGACCAGCTCCACCGATTGCAGCCCCAGCACGCGCCACGCCTCCGGCCAACGCCGGTCGTTGCAGATCATCAGGCCCATGTTGACGCCGCTCACGCCGCCCATCGGCGCGCGGATGACGGGGAAGCCGAGGTTGCCGACCTCGAAGTAGCGCTTCTCTAGGTGCTGCACGCGCCGGGCCGGGTTGAACTCGGCGTGGCCGGGCAGGTGGACCTTGCGGTACTTCAGCAGCACGTCGCCAGCCGGCGAGACCAGGATCGCCGTGTTGAACCGCCGCTGGCGGACCACGCCCGCATCGTCCGCCTCCTGCGCCAGCTCGGCATAGCCGAGGTGGAAGCCGATGTTGTGCCGCCGGGCCGCCTCGAACAATGGCGCCGTCTCATTGGACGGCATCGCGGTCTCGAACCAGTGGTCGGCCTCGGCCAGGTCCTCATGGTAATGCCGCGGGAAGAACGTGGTGAGCGCCAGCTCGGGGAACACGACCAACTCCACCCCGTGCGCGGCGGCGCGCTCGATGAGCCGGACCATGCGGCCCACCGCCTCGGCGCGGGGCTCCGCGCGCTGGATCGGGCCGAGCTGGGCTGCGGCGGCGGTCAGGATGCGGCTCATGCGTCAGTAGCTTCGGCTGCCGGGGCTGCGCATGGGGCGGAAGCCGACCATCGGCACGGCGGGCGTCGGCTCGGCGGCGCGCAACACCGGCCGCGGCGCCTCGGCCACCGGGGGAGGGGCGGCGGGTTCGGCATAATCGGGCTTGTCCTCCGAGAACGGCGTTCCGTCCGAGAAGGGCGGCTGCACGGGCTCGGCGTAGGTCGGCTCCTCCGGCGGGGGCAGCGCCGCGGGCGGAGGCGCCAGGCGTTCAGGCAAGGGCCGAGTCAGCACGACGGGCGGCTGCAAGGGCACCGCGTTGAGCGGCACGGGCGGCCCCAACCCGGAGACGGGCGGATGATACCATTGCGGCTGCACGCAGCCCGCTGTCGCCAGCACGCACAGCAGGACGGCGAGGCGCGACGTGGTTCCCATGGTGCCCTATGCTCCTGCAGGCGGCATGGCGCCGACCTGATCCACGATCGGCCGATACCAGTCCGGCCGGCGATGCGCCGCGAAATTGAACATTTTCTCCTTGCCCTGCCGACAAGCATCCAGGTCGCAATCCGCGACGACCACCTCGTCCGCCAGCGTGCGCGCCTCCGCCACGATGCGCCCCTGCGGATCGACGATGCAGGACCCGCCGATCAGCCCGGAACCGTCCTCGCCGCCCGCCTTGGCGACCGCCACGGCCCAGGTCGCGTTCATGTAGGCGTTCGCCTGCGCCACGAGCTGAGAATGGAAGGTGCGCAGCCCGGCATCCTCGGTGTCGCCGCCATTCGGGTCGTAGGCCGCCGAGTTGTAGCCGATGCAGACCAGCTCGACGCCCTGCAGCCCCAGCACGCGCCACGCCTCCGGCCAGCGCCGGTCGTTGCAGATCAGCATGCCGAGCACGCCGCTCCCGAGCGAGGCCGGCGCCCGGATCGCGGGGAACCCGAGATCGCCGCACTCGAAGTAGCGCTTCTCCA
>JBBSIT010000491.1:0-4269 GCA_038231995.1 Acetobacterales bacterium
GACGAGATCGCGCATGATCAATCGCTAACTGATTCCCGGGCTTCGCGGCCTGAAGGTGCTCCAGACGCAGAAGCATGCGATCAATGATGGCAGTCATCGCCTGCTCTTGCAGAGCACCGCCATTAATCAGCATTTCGATAGCTGTCTCCGCAATGAGGCTCGCATAGATGGCTTCGCCATACGCACGCTGCGCTGTTTCGTCGTTCACGGCGCTAAGCCGTCACTTGCCGATCAGTCGTTCGATACATGAGCCGCTTCCCAGCCGCGCCTTTGAGCGCGCGATCGGCACGAGCGAGATCGTCTGTGCCCAGCTTGATCCGATTGCTGTAACGGAAATCAAACTCGGCCACGTAGCGGTGCAGGTGCTTCTCTGCGCAGTGTTGGTAGATGCCCTTCATCCCGCGCTTGAAGACCGAGTAGAAGCCTTCGACGGTGTTGGTGTGGATGATGCCCCGGCCATATTCGTCGGCTCCATGCCGCACGAAGTCATGTGCGACAAAGTGCTTGTTCAGGCGAGCATACTGTCCGGCTTCATCGGTCATAACGTGAGTGCCGGAAGCGACGCTTGCCTTGATGATCGGCAGCAGGTCCGCCGCTGCGGTGCCCTCGACATGGAAGGAGCGCGCCCCCTTGCCGCGCTCCACCAGGGTCAAGATGGGTCGCTTGTGCGCGTATCCGCGACGGACGACAGCGCCCTCCTTCTTGCCGATGAAAGTTTCGTCGATCTCGACAATCGCGCCAGCGCCGCCCATAGGCTCAACGTGCAAGGTGGTCATAGCCTCGCGGATGCGGTGCGACATGAACCACGCGGTCTTTAGGCCGACGCCGAAGGTCCGCTGAAGTTGGCGGGTGCTGATCCCCTTCTTGCTGCTGCAAAGCAGGTAAATTGCCTGAATCCACATCCGCATCGGAACGTGGCTAGCCTCGAACACGGTCCCCATCTTCACAGTGAACGGCTTGCGGCAGGCGTAGCACTTGTAGAGGCCGATGCGGGTGGTCTTGCCTGCCATCTTTCCGACGCGCTCGCCGCTCTTGCAGTGATGGCAGACCGGACCGTTCGGCCAGAGCCGGGCCTCAATCCACTCGTAAGCGGCTTCTTCGCTGTGGAACCGTTCTTCGGAAAGGATGGAAGCCATGACGTGTGATCTCCTTGACCCCAAACCTACCGATAGCGGCTGGGTATGTCAAGTGAAACATCGCCAAAGTTAGACGCTCGATACTCATCGGACAGACGGCGCCTCATGAGCACGACCTCGCGTCCTCTGTTGTCTTCCAGTCCCACACGCTGCCAGCCAAGGCGTGCGTACAGCGGTTCCGCCGTCCAGGTGTAGAGCCACATGGTCGACACAGTGGCAGCCATCGCAAATGCCTCCACTCGCCGCACCAGCGCGGCCGCGTATCCCCGCCCACGAAACGCCGGCTCGATGAAGACCCCAGTAAGCCACGGCGTTAGATCGGGGCGCGCTGCAAGGTCCTGGCGTGCCAGGCTTGCGGTCCCGACCGGCCCATCCTGGTCGAACAGAACGAACGTCTCCTCGGGGCCTATAGGCGGCTGTAATATCAGCGCCGTCATCTCTTCCAGCGTACGACTACCCGGGGTATGCAAAGGCGCCCACCAACCATTCAGCGACGACGGGGGCTAGCTCCGGTCGGTCGGAGACTGCGGCGATCCTGTAGTCCATATGTCAGGTTTCGATCGCTAGCTCGGGAAGGGCACCATACGGCCGTTGTCCTCGTCCCACAGCACGAACAGCGGCGCCCTCAGCGCTTGCCATAGCGTCAGCACCGTCGCGCCGCCGAACAGGTCGCTGCAGGCCTCATGGCACGCGCGCAGGCGATAGTTCGGCACGCGCGGGACCAGGTGATGCACGTGGTGGTAGCCGATGCTGCCGGTGAACCAATGCAGCCAGCCCGGCAGCTTGAGGAACGACGAGCCGTGCACCGCCGCCGACACCGCCGACCACGCTTCGCCCCGCACCCATAGGCTGTCCTCGAACCGGTGCTGGATGCTGAACAGCCACACGCCGATGACCGCCGCGATGGCCACCACCGACACTTGCACCAGCAGCACTGGCCATGGGCCAAGCAGCCAGGCGAGCCCGCCCAGGCTCAGCACGAGCCCGGCGTTCAGCAGCCACACCTGGCGCCGCTCCCGCGTCCAGGTCCGCGGCGTGTCAAACGGCACGCGATACAGCACCAGGAACACCACGGGCGGTATGATGAGCTGCGACACCAGCGGGTGCAGGAGCAGCCGCCAGCCGACCCGCCGCCAACGCGACAGCGCCTGATATTCGCGCAACGTGATGACGGTCGAGTAGATGTCCGTGCCGTTGTCGCGCTTGTCCAGATTGTTCCAGCTCGCGTGGTGCACGGAGTGGTGCCGGCGCCATAGGCCGAACGGCGTCATGGTCGCCAGGCTGCACAGCCACCCCACCGCGACGTTGGCCCAGCGGTGGCGGAAGTAGGAACCATGGCCGCAATCGTGCTGGATGATGAACAGGCGCACGACCAGGCCGCCCGCAGGCAGCGCCAGCGCCAGCGTGAGCCAGGGCGAGACCTGGTAGGCCAGGTACATCAGAGTCAGCAGCCCGGCATACAGCGCGCCGGTCGAGGCGAACTGCCAGGCGCTGCGCTTGTCGCTGGGGACCTGGAAGGATGCGGCGGTCTTGAGCTGCGCGCGCCCGGCAGGCGCGATGCGGGATTGGGACATGTACCGATCCTGTGCGTGATTGAGGAGATCGGGCGACGTTCGCGACGTGTCCCAGGGGGCTCTACGGTGGCCCTCCGTCACCAGATATGGGCCTGGCCCGCCCGGGTTGAAGACGCGGGTTCGTGATTACGTGAGCTGCAATAATTGCGCCTTCAGGTAGGCGCTCTCGGGCAGCTGGGGATGCACGGGATGGTCCGGCCCGGCGCCGCCGCTGAACACGATGCGCGCCTCCCGCCTCGCCCGGTGCAGGGCCGCGGCGATCTGGGCGGCGAAGGCGTCCGGCGCCGCGTGATGGCTGCACGACGCCACGAACAGGAACCCGCCGGGCGCCACCAGCGGCGCCGCGAGCCGCGCCATCCGGTTGTAGGCGCGCAAGCCGGCCTCCTGGTCCTTGCGCGACTTGGCGAAGGCGGGCGGATCGCACACCACCATATCGAACCTCTCGCCCGCCGCCGCCAGCTCCGCCATGACGTCGAAGGCGTCGCCACGGCGGAACGCGACCCGGCTGTCCAGCCCGTTGCGCCGGGCCGCGAGCGCCGCGTGGTCCAGTGCCGGCTGGCTCGAATCCACCAGCGTGACGTGAGCAGCACCTGCGTGGGCGCAGCGCAGGCCGAACGCGCCGGTGTGGCAGAACACGTCGAGCACGCGCGCCCCCGCCGCGAGCCGGGCCACGTGATCGCGATTGGGCCGCTGATCGTGGAAGAAGCCGGTCTTCTGGCCGCCCATGGGATCGACGGGGAACACCACCCCGCCCTCCTCCACCTCGGCCGCCGCATCGACGCCGTGCAGCAGCCGGACTTCCTGCGCCAGCCCTTCGTGCACGCGCGAGGCGGAGTCGTTGCGGGCGACGACGGCGCGCAGCGGGATGGCGTCGAGCAGGGCGGCCAGGACCTCGGGCAGCAGCCGGTCCATGCCGGCGGTGTTGGCCTGCAGGGCTGCGACGTCGCCGAAGCGGTCCACCACCAGGCCGGGCAGCCCGTCGGCCTCGGCGTGCACGAGCCGGCAGTTCGCACCCAGCGATACCCGGGCGCGCAGCGCGACAGCGGAAGCGATGCGCGCGGAGATCCAGGCGGCGTCGATGTCGGCCGTCGGGTCGGCGTCCAGCCGGCGGGCGGCGATCAGGCTGCGCGGGTTGAACATGAACGTGCCGTAGCGCCAGCCGTCGTCGCCATCCAGCCGGACCGGCGCACCCGGCGCCCAGCCGCGATGCTCCGGCCGCATCGCGATCTCGTTGCTGAACGCCCAAGGGTGCCCGGCGCGCAGCCGGCGGTCCTGGCGGGAGGCGAGGCGGAGTAGGGGATGGTCGGCCATTGATCGAGACTGCTTTCACGCTGACCGCGTGCAAGCAGTCTAGCTCTTTCGTGAAGAACGCGGTTACTCACGCTGATCGACCGGAACCGTAGGCGATTCCGGTCGGCGTGAAACCGCTCTAGCCCGTCTTATTCACGGCATGGCTGGGAATGGGCTGGCGGGTGTCGCGTAAGCTTCTGATCGCGTTTACGGATTGGGTGTCGAAGCCATCCACTCCCCCGATCACACCGAGCCACACCCGCCATGCC
>JBBSIT010000492.1:0-4264 GCA_038231995.1 Acetobacterales bacterium
CCATCTCGGCCGCGCCGCGCCGGGCGGAGATGCGATCTGCCTCGTGGAGGTCGATGAGCCCGTGCCGGAGAGCGTGCTGGCGATGGTGCGCACCCTGCCGCTCGTGATGCAGGCGACGCCGCTCAGCTTCTAGGTTATAGCGCCCGCCGATGACCCCTGACTCCCCTCCCAACCCGGCGCTCCTGCCGCCGGGTATGCGCGACCTGCTGCCGCCCGAGGCGGAGACGGAGGCGGCGGCTGTGGGGGCGCTGATGGCCTCCTTCGCGTCGCACGGCTACCAACGCGTGAAGCCGCCGTTGCTGGAGTTCGAGGACAGCCTGCTCGCGGGCGCCGGGGCGGCGGTGTCCGGGCAGACGTTCCGGCTTCTCGACCCCGGCACCAGCCGCATGATGGGGTTGCGCGCGGACATGACGCCGCAGGTCGCGCGCATCGCGACGACGCGCATGGCCGGCAGCCCGCGTCCGCTGCGCCTGTCCTACGCCGGGCAGTGTCTGCTGGTCAGCGGCAGCCAGTTGGCGCCGGACCGGCAGGTGGCGCAGGCGGGCATCGAGCTGATCGGCGTGGACGCGCCGGAGGCGGATGCCGAGATGGTCGTGGTCGGCGCCGAGGCGCTGGCGGCGATGGGGCTGCGCCGGGTCAGCTTCGACCTGACCTTGCCGACGCTCGCCCCCGCGCTGCTGGACGAGGGCGGCGTCGGCGGCGCCGCGCGGGAGGCGTTGGTGCATGCGCTGGACCGCAAGGACGCGGCGGCTGTCGCCCAGCACGGTGGGGCGCTCGCGGGATTGCTGACCGAGTTGCTGCATGCGGCCGGGCCGGCGGGTCCGGCGTTGGCGGAGCTGGAGCGCATGCGGTTGCCGCCCGCGGCGGCTGCGCTCTGCGCGCGCCTGGCCGCGACGGTACGGGCGATCGAGGGGCGCGCGCCGGAGCTGAAGCTCACCTTGGACCCGATCGAGTTCCGTGGGTTCAACTATCATACCGGCATCTGCATGACGGTGTTCGCACCGGGCCGGCACGAGGAGCTGGGGCGCGGCGGCCGATACCTCTGCGGCGAGGCGGAGCCGGCCACCGGCCTGACGCTGTATCCGGACGCGGTGCTGCGCGCGTGCCCGCCGCGGCCGGCGCAGCCGCGCGTGTTCGTGCCGCTGGACGAGAGTGCCGGGGCGGCGACGCTGCGGCAGCAGGGCTGCATCACCGTGCCGGCCCTCTCGGCGAATGACGACCCGGCGGCCGAGGCGAGGCGCCTGGGCTGCACCCACCTCCTTCGGGGCGGCGCCGCCGTTCCCCTCAACGCGGAGAGCTAGATGGCCAATGTCGCCGTGATCGGCGCCCAGTGGGGCGACGAGGGCAAGGGCAAGGTGGTCGACTGGCTCGCCAGCCGCGCCGAGATCGTCGTCCGCTTCCAGGGCGGGCATAACGCCGGGCACACGCTCGTGGTCGGCAACCAGACCTACAAGCTGTCGCTGCTGCCGAGCGGGCTGGTGCGCGGCAAGCTCGGCATCATCGGCAACGGCGTCGTTATCGACCCGGAGGCGCTGCTCGCCGAGATGGACCGCGTGCGCGCACAGGGGCTGAACGTGTCGCCCGACAACTTGCGCATCGCCGAGAACGCGACGCTGATCCTGCCGCTGCACGGCGCGCTCGACCGGGCGCGCGAAGCGGCGCGGGGGGACCGCAAGATCGGCACGACGGGGCGCGGCATCGGTCCGGCCTACGAGGACAAGGTGGCGCGGCGCGCCATCCGCGTCTGCGACCTGGCCGAGCCCGGCACGCTGGCGGACAAGCTCGACGAGCTGCTGTTGCACCACAACACGCTGCTGCGCGGCCTCGGCGCCGAGCTGTTCGAGAAGCAGGCGCTGCTGGACGGGCTGCTGGCGCTCGCGCCGCGCATCCTGCCCCACGTCGAGCCAGTCTGGGAGCGGCTGGACGAGGCGCGGCGCATGGGAAGGCGTGTGCTGTTCGAGGGCGCGCAGGCCGTCATGCTGGACGTGGACCACGGGACCTACCCGTTCGTCACCAGCAGCAACACCATCGCGGCCACGGCCGCCTCCGGCTCCGGCGTCGGTCCGGCGGCGGTCGGCTTCGTGCTCGGCATCGCCAAGGCCTACACGACCCGCGTCGGCTCCGGGCCGTTCCCGACCGAGCTGCATGACGAGACCGGTAGGTTGCTCGGCGAGCGCGGGCGCGAGTTCGGCACCGTGACCGGTCGGCCGCGCCGCTGCGGCTGGTTCGACGCCGTGCTGGTGCGGCAGGCGGTGAAGGTGGCTGGGATCAACGGCCTGGCGCTGACCAAGCTCGACGTCTTGGACGGCCTGCCTGAGCTGCGCATCTGCGTGGGCTACGAGATCGACGGCGTGCGACATCGTCACCTGCCTGCCGGGCAGGCGGCGCAGGCGGCGGCCAGGCCAGTCTATGAAACGGCCGAGGGCTGGAGCGGCTCGACGCGCGGCGCCCGGTCCTGGGCGGAGCTTCCGGCGCAGGCCGCGAAATACGTCCGCCGCATCGAGGAGCTGGTGGAGGCGCCAGTGACCCTGCTCTCGACCAGCCCGGAGCGCGACGACACGATCATGATGCGGGACCCATTCGAGGGCTGAACCCCGTTTGCGATTTGCTTACAGGTTCCGGCCTATCCTGACCGCAGCAACGCGATGGTGCGGCGGGCTTGCTGGAACGTCTGATCAACGGCCGATACGCAGTGGATACGTCCAGGCCCCTGCCAGGAGCGGGCGGGGGCATGCCTGCCTTCGCCGCGTCGGACCGGGGAGGCGCTCGCGCCGACGTGATGGCGGTTCAGGTCCAGCCTGGCGAGGCGCTACGGACGCAGGCCATTGCGGCGCTCGCGGCAAGCCCGCCCGAAGGCGTGCTGCTGCCGCTCGCGCAGGGCCCCCTCCTCGGGCGGACGGGGCGGAGCAGTATGTCCTCATCTGTCAGGCGCCGCCCGGGGCAGCCCTGGTCCTGTCCGGGGCCAAGCTGACTGAGGCCGAGCTGCTGACCACGGTGCTGCAGTCCGCAGCCGCGGCGCTCGAGGCGCTGCGGGTCAGGAAAGTGACGCACCGGGCAGTCCGGCCCGGCAACCTGTTCCGCGGCGGCCCAGCGGGATCGGTCGTGCTCGGCTGCGCCTGGGCCGGCCCGGCGGCCGGGTTGCAGCCCGCGGTGTTCGAGCCGCCCTATATCGCAGCATGCCATCCGTCCGGCCGCGGCGATGGCGTGATCGCCGACGATATCTATGCGCTCGGCGTCACCCTGCTGTCGCTCGCGCTCGGCCGGGTGCCGCTTGCGGGATTGAGCGATGATGAGGTGCTCCTGCGCAATCTTGATCAGGGGAGCTTCGACGCCCTGGCGGGACACGAGCGCCTGTCGCCGATGTTCGCCGACGTGCTCCGCGGCATGTTGGCCGAATACCCAGAGCACCGGTCTCCGCCGGCGTTGCTGTCCAACGCCGCCGCGGTCGGCGCACGCCGGGTCGCGGCCCACCCGGCCCGGCGGTCGCACCGGCCGCTGGACCAGCTCGACATTCCCGTATCCAGCGCAAGGACCTTGGCCTTCGCCATCGCTCGGCAGCCCAAGCGCGGCATCGAGCTGGTCCGGTCCGGCGAGATCGGCCGCTGGCTGAGGCGCGACGTCGGCGAGGACCTGCTGGCCAACCGGGTCGAGGACGCGCAACGCTCGGCGATCAACGCCGCGGCGGAGGAGGCGCAGCAAGCCGACGCTGTGCTCGCGATGAGAGTGGTGGCCGTGCTCGACCCCTTGGCCCCGCTCTGCTGGCGCGGGCTGATGCTCTGGCCCGACGGCATCGGCCCCATGCTGGCCGCGGCAGGCGGGCCGCAAACCGTGGCCGCCATCGAGGAGATCGTCATGCTGGACGTGCTATCGTCCTGGGAGGTCGTCCGGTCCAGGCGGGGCAGCATGCTTAGCGCGCACCTCGACGCGACGAGCGTGCGAGGGTGGTTGCAGTCCGGCGGCGTCGCTGGCGGTCCCGCGCGGCTGCTGTATGCGTTGGCGCCGGGCACGCGATGCCGCTCCGAGCTTCTTGCCAAGCACTGGGTCACTCAGGGCCGGGAGTTGCTGGCCGCACTTGACGCCGCAGGCCGTGGGGAGCCGGCCGCGGGACCGATCGACAGCCACGTGGCAGCTTTCGTGGCCGCGGTCGCGCATCGGGACGGCGACAGGGACCTCCTACGCCTGGTGGACCACTCCAAGGCAGCGCTGCCGGCGCTGGTGCAGTTGCGGGCGCTGGCGCGGTTGCAGACCAAATACGGCGTGGAGG
>JBBSIT010000493.1:0-4261 GCA_038231995.1 Acetobacterales bacterium
CGACGCCGACCTCGACACCGCCGTGACGGGCGCGATGGCGAGCAAGTATCGCAACGCCGGGCAGACCTGCGTGTGCGCCAACCGGCTGCTAGTGCACGACGGGGTGTACGACGCGTTCGCCGCCAAGCTGGGCGAGGCTGTGGCCAAGCTCAAGGTGGGCAACGGCATGGAGGACGGCGTGACCCAGGGTCCGCTCATCAACGCCGACGCGGTGGCCAAGGTGGAGGCGCACATCGCCGACGCGACCGGCCGCGGCGCGAAGGTGGCATTGGGCGGCAAGCGGGACGCGCTGGGCGGCAACTTCTTCCAGCCCACCATCCTGACCGACGTGCCACGCGGCGCCGATATCTGGCGCGAGGAGACCTTCGGTCCGGTGGCGCCGCTGTTCCGCTTCGGGACCGAGGCCGAGGCGGTCGAGATGGCCAACGACACCGAGTTCGGCCTGGCCGCGTATTTCTACAGCCGCGACGTGGGCCGCATCTTCCGCGTTGCCGAGGCGCTCGAATACGGCATCATCGGCATCAACGAGGGCATCATCTCGACCGAGGTGGCGCCGTTCGGCGGCATGAAGAGCAGCGGACTCGGCCGCGAGGGCAGCAAGTACGGCATCGAGGACTACCTGGAGATCAAGTACCTGGCGCTCGGCGGGATCGGGACTTAGGCAGGTGCCGGGGACCTACGACTACGACCTGTTCGTCATCGGCGGCGGCTCGGGCGGCGTGCGCTGCGCCCGCATTGCCGCCGGGCAAGGCGCGCGCGTCGGCATCGCCGAGGCGCAGTATTGGGGCGGCACTTGCGTCAATGTCGGCTGCGTGCCGAAGAAAATACTCGTGCAGGCGGCGGAGTACGGTCGCAGCGCCGAGGACGCGCGGGGCTTCGGCTGGAGCTGCGAGGCGGGCGCGCATAGCTGGTCCGCACTGATCGCCGCCAAGGACGTCGAGATCGCCCGGCTGAACGGGGTCTATGTCAAGCTGCTGACCGGCACCGGCGTCGAGATTTACGAGGCGCGCGCGACGTTCCTCGACCCGCACACGTTGGAGCTGCGCGACCGGGACGACGGGGTCAGCCAGGTCACGGCCGAGCGGATCGTCATCGCGGTCGGCGGCCATCCCGTCGTGGAGCCGCCGATCGAGGGGGCGCATCTCGGCATCCTGTCCGACGACGCGTTCTTCCTCCCCTCCCTACCGCGCCGGGTCATCATGGTGGGCAGCGGCTATATCGGCATGGAGTTCGCCGGCATCTTCCACGGCCTCGGCGCCGAGGTGGACGTCGTCTATCGCCAGCACCTGCCGCTGCGCGGGTTCGACGCCGACCTGCGCGCGGGCCTGGCCGAAGGCATGGCGGCGGACGGCATAAGGCTGCACCCGGGCCATACCGTGCATGCCGTCGAGCAGGCCGGCGACGCCAAGCGGATCACGCTCAGCGACGGCCGCATCCTCGAGGCCGACCTGGTGTTCTTCGCCGTGGGCCGCGCGCCGAACACCGGGATGCTGGGCGCCGAGCAGGCGGGCGTAAGGCTGGACGCGCGCGGCGCGGTGATAGTGAACGAGGACAACTGCACGAGCCAGCCGCACGTGTTCGCCATCGGCGACGTGTCGAACAAGCTGAACCTGACCCCCGTGGCGATCGCGGAGGGGCACACCCTCGCGGACCGGCTGTTCGGCCCCGCCCGCCCGCGCACCTGGTCGCTCAACCCAGTGGCCACCGCGGTGTTCAGCGCCCCGCCGATCGCCACCGTGGGGCTGACCGAGGACGCGGCCGCAGCGCTCGGGCCGGCCGACATCTACGTGGCATCGTTCACGCCCATGCGCCACGTGTTCACCGGGCGAGCTCGCAAGACGTTGATGAAGCTGGTGGTGGACCAGGCGAGCCAGCGCGTGCTGGGCGTCCATATCCTGGGCGACGACGCGCCGGAGATGATGCAGGGCATCGCCGTGGCGCTGACGGCCGGGGCGACCAAGGCGGATTTCGACCGCACCATCGGCATCCACCCGACCTCGGCCGAGGAGCTGGTGACGATGCGCACCCGCACCCGGGTCGCAGGCGTCGCCAAGGCCGCGGAGTAGGAGTCCCGCGGTCCCGGCCGGCTGAGGCTGCTCCATACACCCTTGCCGATCCGCGGACCCATGCCACAGTCAGAGGGGCAACCGTGCCCGGAGCCGCGCATGCGCATCCTGCTGGCCGCCCTCGTCGTCATGGCCGCCCTGGGCGGCCCGGCCAGGGCGCAGCTCGCGCCCGCCGACCGTGCCGCGATCGAGGCCGTGATCGCTGGGCAGATCGAGGCGTTCCGCCGCGACGTCGGACCCGCCGCCTTCGCGTTCGCGGCGCTGGGCATCCAGGCCATGTTCGGCACGCCCGAGCGCTTCATGGGCATGGTCCGCACCGCCTTCCCGCCGATCTATCGCCCGCGGCAGGTCGAGTTCCCCGGGATCGAGCCGCAGGATGGCGACTGGGTGCAGGCCGTCGAGCTTATCGGGCCGGACGGGAACGCGCAGCGCGCGCTCTACACCATGCAGCGCGGCCCGGACGGCACGTGGCGGATCGCCGGCTGCGTCCTGGTGCGCAGCGAGCGGCTCAACACTTAGTCAGGGGGCATCGAGCAGGGTCAGCGCCACCCGGCGGCCCCGCGAGTAGTTGAAACCGTCGATCTCGGCCAGCGCGCGCGGGTGCAGCCCGAGCCGGGCGGCCTCCTCGCGGAATGCCGCCATGTCGCGGTCGCCGACCAGCAGCAGCCCGACCTCGCCCGAGCGCAGCGCCCGCGCACCGTCCCATCCCGGCGCCAGCCAGCGCGTGTCCGTCCCAGCCAGCACCATCAGGCTCGGCTCATGGAAGCCCACCGCACCCAGGGGCGCACGGGTTTGCGCTGACGGCAGCGCGGCCATCGCCTCCACCACCCGCGGCGCGATCCACAGCGCCTGCAAGTGCGGCAGCTCCAGCCCCAGCACCGCCCAGTAGAGCAGCGGCGCCGCCGCCAGCCCGGCGAGAGCCGCACGCGCTCCCGGCATGGGCGCGCGGACGCGCAGCACGAGCCAGGCCACCAGTCCGGCGGCCAGCAGCGCCGGCCAGCCGAGCAGGTATCCCTCCCCCACCACGAACGGCAGCGCGGCGGCGCCCCCACCCAGCACGCAGGCCGCGATCACCACCAGCGCGGCCGACAACCCGGCGAGCCAGCGCGGCAGCTTCGCCCGCGTGCGGTCCAGCACCCAGGCTGCCATCAGCAGGCACAGCGGCGGATACAGCGGCAGCGGATAGTGCGGCAGCTTGGTCGGCGCCGCCTCGAACACCAGCCAGGCCGGCACGATCCAGGCAAGCAAGATTCGCGTCGGCTGGGCCGCCCGCCCGAGCCAGGCCGCGCGAAGCGCGCCGGGCAGCAGGAGCGTCGAGGGGAACAGCAGCACCGGCAGCAGCAGCAGGTGCAGGCCTGGCGGCCCCCAATGGCTCTCGTCGCCCTGCACCAGCTTGCGCCCGAGGTCCCCTCCCACGGAGTCCGCGAGGAAGCGGCCCCCCGTGGCGGCGTCGATCGCCACGAACCACGGCAGCACCACGGCGAGCATGAGCGGCACGCCCCAGCGCGACCGCAGCGCCAGCAGCCATCTCGCCCGCCGTTCCCACAGGGAGAGCGTGAGGGCGGCGAGCGCCACGACCATCGGCGTGATCGGCCCCTTCACCAGGATGCCGGCGCCCATCGCCAGCCAGAACAACGCGGCATGGCGCGTGCGGACCGAGGCCGGGTCGAGAGCGGCGCGCGCCAGCACGCTCATCGCGAGCGTCGTCGCCCCGAGCAGCGCCGCGTCGGTCTTGGCGATGTGGGTCTCGACGACCAGGATGGCGGACGCCGCCAGCATCCCCGCACCCAGCAGCGCGGCCCGCTGCCCAACCAGCGCCCGCCCGATCGAGAACGTGGCCAGCACCGCGACGAGCCCGCCGAGGGCGGACGGGATGCGGTAGGGCCAGACCGGGTTGGCCTCGGCGATGCCGGTGGCCCGGGCAGCGGCGGCGAACGGCGCCTGCAGCCAGTGGATGCCGATCGGCTTGCGGTTGCGCGGCTCCTCGCCGTTCATGATGCGCACGAAGTCGCCGGTCTCCAGCATCTGCTTGGTGGCCTGCGCGAAGCGGCTCTCGTCCCGGTCGCCCGGCGGCAGGGTGAGGAACCCCGGCAGCCACAGCACCAGGCAGAACAGAGCCAGCAGCAACCGCGGCCGGCGCGTGTCGAGGACGGAGAGCATCGGCGCAGGCCCTAAAGCGGTTTCACCCTGACCGA
>JBBSIT010000494.1:0-4255 GCA_038231995.1 Acetobacterales bacterium
GCTCCAGCTCCGCAACGCGTGCCTGCAGCGAGGTGATCAGCGCCTGTTGCGCGGCGATTTGCGCCAGCAATGCCGCAATGATGTCCGCGGGCGCCGCAGCAGCGGTGGGAAGCACACAACCATCGGCACTGGGTTCGGGACCCGGGGACGGCGACAGGGAGAGCTTGACTCACGCCGCGAGTCCCGTGTCAAGCCGCTGTCCGATGGGTCCTACCTGGGCAGTTACCATAAACATTTCAAAATGACGGTTCTGTGAAGACCAAGAACATGCGCTAATCCGGCGTCCAGGATTAGGACAGCGCGAACCGCCGCCCGACGCGGCCTCCGCTACACCCCTCAAACGCGCTTCCGGATGGCAATATCCCACGCCAGCAGCGCCTCGGCGCGCTGCACGATCGGCACGTCGATCATCCGTCCGTCCACGGTGACGGCGCCCAGTCCCTCCGCGGTCGCCGCCGCGTAGGCCGTCGTCACTCGCTGCGCCCAGCCGAGCTCGTCGGCATTCGGGCGGAACTCCTCGTTCAGCACCGCGGCCTGCAGCGGGTGGATGCAGGCGGCCCCCCTGAACCCCAGGCGCTTGGACCGGCGGACGATGGCGCGGAAGCGGTCCACGTCCTTGAACTCGGCGATGCTGCCGACGAAGCCGAGCGGCAGGATGCCGGCGGCGGCGGCGGCGAACACCGTCAACTGCTTGGGCAGCAGCAACCCCTCGGGTTCCGGCACCATGCCGGCGGAGGTCGCGAAGTCCTCCCCGCCCAAGGTCAGCGCCACCACGCGCGGGTCGGCGCGCGCGATGTCGCGCAGCATGAACACCGCGTCGGCCGTCTCGACCATCGGGATCAGGCGCGTGTGCCCGGCGGGCAGGCCGAGGCGGACCTCGACCTCCGCCACGTGCTCGGCCAGCAAGCGGACGTGATCCGGCCCGGAGACTTTCGGCAGCGCGAGCGCCGTCACCTCGGGGCACAGGCTCGCCTCGATGTCGCGCACGGCCATCGAGAGCGGGCGGTTGATCCGCACCACCACGTCCACGCCGCTGCCGATGACCCGGCGGGCCGCTGCCTGCACCAAGGTCCGGGCATGCTCCTTCTCGGCGAACGGGATGCTGTCCTCCAGGTCGAGCTGGACGGCATCCAGCTCGATGCTGCAGGCCTTCTCGATGAAGCGATCGACCGTCACGGGGACGAAGAGCATGGACCGCCAGACCGGCAGGACCCGGGCGCTCGCTGTTTGGGGCTGCGTCGTCATGCCGTCGTCTCCAGCGCCTCGGCCACCACGCCGGCGGCGACCAGCCGCTCGATCTCCTGCTCGCCGAACCCGCTCTCCCGCAGCACGGCGCGGCTGTCCGCGCCCAGGGCCGGCGCCGGGCTGCGCAGCGCGCCGGGGGTGGCGGACAGGCGGGGGATGACGGCGTGCATCAGCACTTGGCCCGCCTCCGCGTCCGGCATGTCCACCAGCGCGCCGCGGGTGCGGACATGCGGGTCGCTCACGAGCTCGGACACGTCATTGACCGGCCCGGCGGTGACGCCGGCGTCCTGCAGGACCCGCAAGGTCTCGTCCTGCGTTCGCTGCCCGATCCAGTCGCCGACGATGGCGTCGATCTCCTCGACGTTGCGTAGCCGGTCGGTATTGGTGCGGAAGCGCGGGTCGTCTATCAGCTCGGGCCGCCCGATCGCGCGCAGCAGCCGCTCGGCCATCGACTGCATGGACGCCGAGATGGCGACGAACTTGCCGTCCGCGGTGGGCCACACGCCGCGGGGCGCGGTGGATTGCGACCGGCTCCCGGTGCGCTGCGGCACGCGGCCGGTCATCGCGAAGATCGCCGGGTCGGGGCCGAGCACGCTGATCATCGGCTCCAGCAGCGACAGGTCGATCACCTGGCCGCCGCCATCCGCCGTGCGGGCGCGGAGGGCGACCATGGTGGCGAAGGCGCCGTACAGGCCGGCGATCATGTCGGCCAACGACGTGCTGGGCAGGAGCGGCGGCCGGTCCGCGAAGCCGGTCTTTCCGGCGAAGCCCGACATCGCCTCGACTAGCGTGCCGAAGCCGGGGCGGTCGCGGTAGGCGCCGGTCTGGCCGAAGCCGGACACCCGCACCAGCACCAGGCGCGGGTTGATCGCGAGCAGCGCCTCGGGCGCCAGCCCCATCCGCTCAATGCTGCCCGGCTTGAAGCTCTCGATCATCACGTCGGCGCGGGGAAGCAGGCGCCGCAGCGTGTCCTTGCCGTCCGCCGTGCGCAGGTCCAGCGCCAGGCTGCGCTTGTTGCGCGAGTACACTTTCCAGTGGACCGAGACGCCATCCACCCGCCAGTCGCGCAGCGGGTCGCCGCGGCCCGGGTCCTCCACCTTGATCACCTCGGCGCCGAAATCGGCGAGGCTCAGGCTCATCATGTTGCCGCACACCAGGCGCGACAGGTCCAGCACGACCAGCCCGTCGAGCGGGCATGCGGCGCCAGGATCGAACATCAGGCGGGCAGTCCCTCGACCGGCGCCGCGGCCGAGGCCGCGAACAGGGAGCAGTGGACGGACGGCAGGCGCACGGACAGCTCGCCTTGCGGCAGGTCGTCCTCGGTCTCCAGCCGGAGCGGCTGGCCGCTCGCGTCGAGCGTGTAGAGCCAGCGCGCGCCGAGATAGCTGCGGTCCTGCAGGCGCACGTGCAACCGGTTGCCGCCGGCGCCGCCGTCCGGAACCGCCTCGAGCCGTTCCGGTCGGATCGACACCAGGGCGTCCTGGCCGACCTCGAACGTCTCATGCGCCGGAACGGTCAGGCTTTGCCCGTCGGGTAGGCGCAGCTCCACCTGCCCGTTGGCCACGCCGGCGACGGTGCCGCGCAGGAAGTTGCTGCTCCCGATGAAGTCGGCCACGAACGGGTCGGCCGGCGCCTCGTAGATCACCTTCGGCGTGTCGATCTGCACGATGCGCCCGTCCCGCATCACGGCGATCCGGTCGCTCAGCGCCAGCGCCTCGGTCTGGTCATGGGTGACATAGACGGTGGTGATGCCGAGCCGAGCCTGCAAATCGCGCAGCCACACCCGGGCGCGTTCGCGCAGCTTGGCGTCGAGGTTGGACAGCGGCTCGTCCAGCAGCAGCACCTTGGGCTGGTAGACGAGGGTGCGCGCGAGTGCCACGCGCTGCTGCTGCCCGCCGGAGAGCTGGCTGGGATAGCGGTCGGCGAACCGCTCCATCTCGACCACGGACAGCGCCTCGCGGATCAGCTCGGCCTGCCGCGCCCGCTTCACGCGGCGGAGCCGTAGCGGGAAGGCGAGGTTGTCGGCGACCGTCATATGCGGCCACAGCGCGTAGGACTGGAACACCAGGCCGATGTTGCGGCGCTCGGTGGGCACGAAGAGGCCACGGGCGCCGTCGAAGAACACGTCGTCGCCGACGCGGATCAGGCCCTCGTCCGGGCGCTCCAGCCCGGCAAGTGCTGCCAGGGTGGTGGACTTGCCGCAGCCGGACGGCCCGAGCAGCGTCAGGAACTCCCCGTCGTGGACCTCGAACGACACGCCGTCCACCGCCGTCACTCCGCCGTAGCGGCGCACCAGCCGTTCCACCACCACCTCAGCCATAGATGCGCACCCCGAACACGCGGCGGGCGAGCACCAGGAACAGCGCCGTGATGATCACCTGCAGGCAGGCGAGTGCCGCGACCGGGCCGGCGTCGCCCTGCACCCAGAAAGTCAGCATCGTGGTGCCCATCACCTCGCTGCCCGGCGCGAACAGGAACACGGCGGCGGTGTATTCCTTGACGAAATGGATGAATAGCAGCGCGAAGCAGGCCAGCATCGCCGACTTGATGAGGCCCATGAGGATGCGGGTGCAGGTGGTCCACCAATCCGCGCCGACCGAGCGCGCGCCGCGGTCCAGGTCCCGGCCGATCTGCATCAGGATCGGCGCCACCGCGCCGTAGCCGGTCGGGATGTAGCGCATGATGAACACCACGATCAAAATTGCGATCGTGTTGCGCAGCCAGCCGAGCGCTGGGAACAGCATCAGCGCGTAGAACGCGCCCAGGCCGACCAGCAGCCCCGGCACCGCGCGGGGATACAGCGCGATCGTCTCCATGGCCCGGCGGAACCGGTAGTCCGACCGGTGCGCCACCAGGGCGATCATCGCGATCAGCAGCGTCCCGATCGCGCCGCCGACCGTCGCGATGATCAGGGTGTTCCAGATCGAGCGGACATAGGCCTCATAGCTGAAGATCAGCGCCACGTTGTCCCAGGTCAGCATCTCCCACGGCGGCACGAACGGCGTGAGGA
>JBBSIT010000495.1:0-4254 GCA_038231995.1 Acetobacterales bacterium
GCCAGCGCAGCAGCCGCAGCGCGTTCAGCGTCACCAGCACGGTCGCGCCCGTGTCCGCGAGGATGGCCGGCCACAGCCCGGTCAGCCCGGCGAGCGTGGTGGCCAGGAACACCAGCTTGAGGCCGACCGCCACGGCCACGTTCAGCTTCACGTTGGCCAGCGTCGCGCGCGACAGCGCGACCAGCTCGACCACGCCCGAGACGCGCTCGCGCAGCAGGGCGGCGTCGGCCGTCTCCAGCGCGACCGCGGTGCCGCCGCCCATGGCGATGCCGACGCTGGCAGCCGCGAGCGCCGGCGCGTCGTTGATGCCGTCGCCCACCATCGCCACCGGGCCGTGTGCCTTGAGCGCCTCAATGTCCCGCAGCTTCTGCTCCGGCAGCAGCCCGGCCCGCACGTCCATGCCCAGTCCGGCCGCGATGGCCCGGCCGGTGCGCTCGTTGTCGCCGGTCAGCATGACCGAGGCGATCCCCATCGCGTGCAGCCCTGCCATTGCAGACGGTGCGTCCTCGCGCGGCTCGTCGCGCAGCGCCAGCACGCCCAGCACCCGGCCGTCCTGCAACACAACCACGGCGGTCTTGCCCGCCTCCTCCAGCATGATCACCTGCGGGCCGAGCGCGCCGAGGTCAGCGCCCCCTTCGCGGGCGTAGCCGGGACTGCCCACCGCGACCTGCCGTCCTTCCACGGTGGCCGTCGCCGCCTTGCCCGGCACGGCGGCCGCGTCCTGAGCAGGCGGCGGCGGGATGCCGCGCGCCTCCGCCGCCGCCAGCACCGCACGGGCCAGCGGATGCGCGCTGCCGGCCTCGACGCCGGCCGCGGCCCGGAGCAGCGTCGCCTCGTCCACGCCGGCGACGGGCAGCACGTCAGTCACCATCGGCCGGCCGGCAGTCAGCGTGCCCGTCTTGTCGAAGGCGACCGTGCGTGCCCCGCCGATCGCCTCGAGTGCTGCGCCGCCCTTGATCAGCAGCCCGCGCCGGGCGCCCGCCGACAGGCCCGACGCCATCGCCGCCGGCACCGAGATCACCAGCGCGCAGAGGCAGGCGATCAGCAGGACGGACAGGCCGCGGTAGATCCAGGTCCACCAGTCCCCGCTGAGCAGCAGCGGCGGCACCAGGATCACCCCCAGCGCCACGAGCATGGCCCCGGGCGTCCAGTAGCGGCTGAACTGCTCGATGAAGCGCTGCGTCGGCGCGCGGGACGCCGTGGCCTCCTCCACCATCTTGACGATGCGGCTGATCGTGTTGTCGCTCGCCGCCGCGGTCACGCGGACGCGCAGCAGGGCGGATGTGTTGACCGAGGCCGCGACCACCGCCTCGCCGGGGCCTCGCGCAACGGGCACGCTCTCGCCCGTCACCGGGCTCTCGTCCACCTCGGACTGCCCTTCCAGCACGATGCCGTCGCAGGGGATGCGGTCGCCCGGGCGTACCTGCACAACGTCGCCCACGGTGAGCCGGTCGGCCGGAAGCTCCGCCACCGTGCCGTCGCGCTCGACGCGGGCGTTGCGCGGGATCAGGTCCGCCAGCGCCTTGATGCCGGCGCGGGCCTGCCCGGCGGCGACGTTCTCCAGCAGTTCGCCCACCGCGAACAGCACGACGACGAACGCCGCCTCCTCGGCCGCGCCGATCACCACGGCGCCGAGGGCGGCGGTCACCATCAGGGTCTCGATGGAGAACGGGCTGCCGGCGCGGGCCAGCGCCAGCGCACGCCGGCCGAAGGGGAACACCGCCGCGAGCGTCGCGGCGAGATAGATCCAGTAGGCCTCGCGCGGGAACAGGTGCGACAGGCCCCAGGCCGCGGCGACCAGGACACCGAGGATGACGACGAGGCGGGCCTTGCCGGTGCGCCACCATGGCATGCCCGCGCGCTCCTCGGCCTCCTCCGCCTCGCTGTGTGCGTGCAGGTGGCCGGTGTGCGAGCCGGCGGCATGGTCATGTCCGGCATGGTCATGGTCGTCACGGTCGTGAGCGCCCTCGCTGGGAGGCTCCTGCGCAGGGGATCGTGGTGCCGCCAACCGAGTGGTGCGATAGCCGAGAGCCGTGATCTGGCGCTCAACCGCCTCCGGCCCGGCGCCGTTCGCAGCGCGGCGTAGCGTCAGCCGCTCGGCCATCAGATTCACCTCGACGCCGGAGACGCCGGGCAGGCGCTCCACCGCGGTCCGGACCTTGGCGACGCAGGAGGCGCAATCCATGCCCTCCACGCGCCAAGTCAGCGCCTCGCCGGTCGCGTCGTTGTCTGGCCTCGGGGATGTGCGGTCCAGCATGGGGCCTCCTGCAAGCTCCCGAGGGTTATGGGACCTACAGTGACTTGAGGTTCAAGACCCCATGCACCATCCTCCCTGCATGACCGCGCAATCCTTCAGCATCGGCGAACTGGGCCGCCGCACCCGCTGCAAGGTGCAGACGATCCGCTGGTACGAGGAGGTGGGCCTGCTGCCGTCGCCTGCGCGCACGGAGGGCGGTCATCGCGTGTACGGGCCGGCGCACCTCGCGCGTCTGGATTTCATCCGCCACGCCCGCGAACTCGGGTTCCCGCTCGATGCGGTCCGCGCGCTGCTCGCGCTCACCGACCGCCCGGAGCGCGAGTGCGAGGAAGCGCATGCGCTGGCCAGCTCCCAGCTCGCCGTGGTGGAGGACAAGCTGCGCCGGCTGGAAACGCTGCGGGTCGAGCTGGCCCGCATGACGGACGCCTGCCGCGGCGGCGTGGCGGGCGAGTGCCGCATCTTGGAGACCCTGGCCGACCACAGCCACGGCCACTGCGCCAGCCCCGAGCACGCCGCGGTGGACGCGGCCGGCATCACCGCCTAACGGGCCTGCGGGCCGGAAAGGCCGGGGGCTGCCGACGTCGCAAGCAGCCCCCGCGTTCAAGTCAGCGCGCCTGGCCCATCTCCCGGCAGGTCTCGGCGCTGCGGCGACACGCCTCGGCGCAGCGCTTCATCTGGCCGTCCGGGTCGGGATGCGCGTCGCACAGCTTGGCGCAGGCCTCGCAGATCTCGGCGCACTCGGCACACACGTGGGTGTGGTGCGGCGAGCGCCGAGCCATGAAGTCCACGCTGGTGATCGTCATCTGTGCGCAGTCCAGCAGCGCCGTGAGGTGCTCCGTCTCGTTGTGGCCCCCCTTGCCGCCGTGCAGCACGTGGGTCGCCGTCTCCGTGCAGAGCCGGTGGGTGGTGAGGCACGCTTCGATACAGGCCGACATGTCCATGAAAGCTCTCCTGTTGCGTCGCCCCCGCGTGGACCGATCCGTCCGAGAGCGCCGTGTGGGGTCGAGTGCCCGCGGGCACCGGGGGCGGGGATCGCCGCATCCCGTCTTCCCTGTGTGGGGCCTACAGCGACTGTAGGTTCAACCCCCGGCGCCGATGTTGGACCGTGGCGAGAATTCGGGCGGTATCCCCCGACAGAGGCATTGTGCGGCTGCTCCTAGACAGCGCTGGAATACTTCGGCTAACGGCGGTGCTCTTGGTCGATAACGAAGACGTGGTCGTGGCGGTAGCCACCTGCCACCGCCTCTGCCTCGGCGAGGTGCGGGTGGGTCGGGGTGAGGTCGCGGTGGACGTGCGGCACCACCTCCGGGCCGCCTGCCGGCCAGAGCCGGCCAGCGGCAAGGGTGGCGACCGCGGCGATGCCGGCCAGCACGGCGAAGCTGGCCGGCAGCCCGGCCTTGGCGCCCAGCCAGCCCGCGAGCGGGTAGGTCAGCAACCAGCAGGCGTGACTGAGGGCGAACTGCGCCGAGAACAGCGCTGGCCGGTCCTCCGGATGCGCCGAGCGGCGCAACAGCCGGCCGGTGGGCGTCTGCACGGTCGAGTATCCGATCCCCAGCACGAGCCAGAGCGGCAGCAGCGCTTCGAAGCTTGGCTCCGTCAGCCCTACTAGCAGCCCCGCTACCAGCAAGGCCGCGCCCGCCAGCATGACCCGGCGATCCGGCACGTGCTCCAGCAAGCGGGGCAGCACCAGGGCGGCCAGCATGGAGCCGCCGCCGAAGGCCGCCAGCGCCCAGGCCGTCTCGCGCTGGCCCAGGCCGAGCCGGGCCTGCACGAGCACGACGGTGTTGACGATCACCATGGCGCCGGCGGCCGCGACAGCCAGGTTGAGCGCCAGCAGCCCGCGTAGCCGGGGGGTGGCGAGGTAGATGCGCGTCCCCCGCGTGATCCGGTCATAGATCCCGCGCCGTTCGGCCGGCTCGGGGCCAGGCAGCAGGACGGAGACGACGAGGGCGGCGGATGCGAGAAAGCCCAGGGCGGTGCCGGCAAACAGCCAGTGA
>JBBSIT010000496.1:0-4251 GCA_038231995.1 Acetobacterales bacterium
CTCCCGCGACAGGAGCGGCGGCAGTCGGTGGGGATTATCGGGGCCGGGCCGGGCGGGCTGGCGGCGGCGGAGCGGCTGCGCACGCTGGGCTACCAGGTGGATGTGTATGACCGCTACGACCGGGTCGGCGGGCTGATGATCTATGGCATCCCCGGGTTCAAGCTCGAGAAAGACGTCGTGCTGCGCCGCTGGCAGTGGCTCGAGGATGGCGGCATCCGGTTCCATCTGAACAGCGAGATCGGGCGCGAGCTCCCGTTTGCGGAGCTGCGGGCGCGGCACGACGCGCTATTGATCAGCACGGGCGTCTACCAGGCGCGCGACATCGGCGGACCCGGCGCCGGCCTGGCGGGGATCGTGCCGGCGATGGAGTACCTCACCGCGAGCAACCGGCAGGGGCTCGGCGAGAGCGTGCCCGGGTTCGACAGCGGCGCGCTGAACGCGCACGGCAAGCGGGTGGTGGTGGTCGGCGGCGGCGACACCGCCATGGACTGCGTGCGCACCGCGGTCCGCCAGGGGGCGACGAGCGTGCAGTGCCTCTACCGGCGCGACAAGGCGAACATGCCGGGCTCCATGCGCGAGGTTAAGAACGCCGAGGAGGAGGGGGTCGAGTTCGTCTGGCTGTCGGCGCCGGAGGCGTTCCTTGGTGAAGTCGGGGGCGACGGCCGGGTCACCGGGGTGCGGGTGCAGCGGATGCGGCTGGGCATGCCGGACGCGTCCGGCCGGCAGTCGGTGCTGCCCGCCGATGCGCGGGTGACGGTCGAGGCGGACCTGGTCATCAAGGCGCTCGGGTTCGATCCGGAGGAGCTGCCCCGCTTGTGGGAGCAGCCCGGCCTCGAGGTGAGCCGCTGGGGCACGCTGAAGACGGACCACCGCACGGCGATGACCAGCCTGCCGGGCGTGTTCGCCGCCGGCGACATCGTCCGCGGCGCGAGCCTGGTAGTCTGGGCGATTCGCGACGGCCGCGACGCGGCGGCGCGCATGCACGATTACATGCAGCAGGCGGCGATGGCCGCGGCGGCGGATTAGGAGCGCCATGCGAATGTTCTCTGCCCTGGCCCTGGCACTGGTGCTGGTCAGCTCCGTGCCTGTGCGGGCGGGCTCGAATGACGGGCCGATCCCGGTGACCGAGGAAAGTCGTGCAGCGGCGCGAGAGCTGATGGCCATCTCGGGTCAGCAGCAGTCAGCATCGCAGATGTTAGACCTGCTTCGCAACAACTTAGTCGGAATGTTAAAGCGGAACTCGCCTAAGCCGGTCGAAGAGATCGGGCGGATCGTCGATCAGGTTTTGTTGCCCGAATTTAAGGCGCACCTGGGCGAACTCTCCGATGCCATGGTGGAAGTCTGGGCATCCCATTACACGGTGGACGAAATGCACCAGCTTGCCGACTTCTATCGGTCACCTCTGGGACGCAGAGTAATCGAGGTGTCGCCGCAGATCGCCGCGCTGGGGTTCACGGCGGGTCAGATTTGGGGACAGCGGGTGAGCCGCGAGGCCTTGCAGAAGCAGGCGGAGGAACTGCGCCGCCGGGGGCTTGCGCTATGAACGACTTCATCGCTGACTGGAACGCCAACGTGGCCCGGCTCGCGGGCACGTACGATCCGTCGCAGGAGCACGATGCCTGCGGCGTCGGTTTCGTGGCCGCCCTGGACGGGCGGCGGCGGCGCGACGTGGTGCAGGCCGGCATCGACGCGCTCAAGGCTGTCTGGCACCGGGGCGCGGTGGACGCCGACGGCAAGACCGGCGACGGCGCCGGCATCCACATCGAGATACCGCAGGACTTCTTCGCCGAGGCGATCCGCCGCAGCGGGCACGAGCCGCAGCCGGAACGCATCGCCGTGGGCATGGTGTTCCTGCCCAAGACCGATCTCGGCGCGCAGGAGCGCTGCCGGCAGATCGTCGAGACCGAGATCCTCGCCTTCGGCTACGCGATCTACGGCTGGCGGCAGGTGCCGATCAACGTCGGCTGCATCGGCGAGAAGGCCAACGCGACCCGGCCCGAGATCGAGCAGATCATGGTGCGCGGCCGCGGCGGCGACGCGGCGGCGTTCGAGCGCGACCTCTACGTGATCCGCCGGCGCATCGAGAAGCAGGCGATCGCCGCGCAGATCCCCGAACTCTACATCTGCTCGCTGTCCTGCCGATCGATCATCTACAAGGGCATGTTCCTGGCGGAGAGCCTGACCGAGTTCTACCCGGACCTGCTGGACTCCCGCTTCGTCAGCCGCTTCGCGATCTACCACCAGCGCTACAGCACCAACACGTTCCCGACCTGGCGGCTGGCCCAGCCGTTCCGCATGCTGGCGCATAACGGCGAGATCAACACCGTCGCCGGCAACATCAACTGGATGAAGAGCCACGAGACCCGGCTCGCCGCCGGCGCGCTGGAGCACTACATCGAGGACGTGAAGCCCGTGGTGCAGCAGGGCGGATCGGACACGGCGACCTTGGACAACGTGTTCGAGCTGCTGGTGCGCGCCGGGCGGGACGCGCCGATGACCAAGGCGCTGATGATCCCGGCCAGCATCGGCCAGGACGCGACGATGCCGGCGGCGCACCGCGACATGTTTCTCTACTGCAACGCCGTCATGGAGCCGTGGGACGGCCCGGCCGCCATCGCGGCGACCGACGGGCGCTGGGCGATCGCCGGGCTCGACCGCAACGGGCTGCGGCCGCTCCGCTACACCATCACCGACGACCACCTGCTCGTGGTCGGCTCCGAGACGGGCATGGTGAAGTTCGACGAGGGGCGGGTGGTCGCGAAGGGCCGGGTCGGCCCGGGCCAGACGATCGCGGTGGACCTCGACGAGGGCCGGTTCTACGCCGACGACGCGCTGAAGGACTTGCTGGCGGCCCGGCAGCCGTTCGGCGATTGGGCGCGGTGCATCACCCGGATCGACGGCATCGTGAAGACCGACGCGCCGGAGCCGGTGCTGTATGGCCGCGACGAGCTGCGCCGGCGCCAGCTCGCCGTCGGCACGACGCTGGAGGAGCTGGAGATGATCCTCCATCCCATGGTGGAGGACGCGGCCGAGGCGATCGGCAGCATGGGCGATGACACGCCCGTTGCCGTCCTGAGCGAGCGCTACCGCGGGCTGCACCACTATTTCCGCCAGGGGTTCAGCCAGGTCACCAACCCGCCGATCGACAGCCTGCGCGAGACGCGGGTGATGACGCTCAAGACCCGGCTCGGCAACCTCGGCAACGTGCTCGACGAGGACAGCAGCCAGTGCGACCTGCTGCAGTTGGAGAGCCCGGTGCTGTCCAACGCCGAGTTCGCGGCGATGGCGGCGACCATGGGCGAGATGGCCTGCCGGGTTGACTGCACCTTCCCAGTGGCGGAGGGCGAGGGCGGGTTGCGCGCCGCGATCGAGCGCATCCGGCGCTCGGCGGAGGAGGGCGTGCGGGCCGGCTGTGCCCACGTGATCCTGACCGACGAGGCGCAGGGGCCCGAGCGCGCGCCGATCCCGATGATCCTCGCGACCGGGGCCGTGCACACCTACCTCGTGCGCCAATCCTTGCGTACTTTCACCAGCCTCAACGTGCGCTCCTCGGAGTGCATGGACGTGCACTACTTTGCCGTGCTGATCGGCGTGGGCGCGACCACGGTGAATGCCTACCTGGCGCAGGGAGGCATCGCGGACCGGCACGGTCGCGGCCTGTTCGGGACGATCTCGCTCAAGGAGGCGGTGCAGCGCTACAAGAAGGCGGTGGACAAGGGGCTGCTCAAGGTGATGTCCAAGATGGGCATCTCGGTGCTCAGCTCGTATCGCGGCGGCTACAACTTCGAGGCCATCGGGCTGTCGCGCGCGCTGGTCGGCGAATTCTTCCCCGGCATGCAGTCCCGCATCTCCGGCATCGGGCTCACGGGCATCGCGCGCAAGGTGCTGGAGCTGCACACGGCCGCGTGGGACAGCGACGATGCGCTGCTCCCCGTGGGGGGCGTCTACAAGCTGCGCCGCAAGGGCGAGGTGCATGCCTTCGACGGCGGGCTGATCCACACGCTGCAGACCTCGGTCGCGACTGACAGCTTCCAGACCTATCGCCGCTACGCCGACGGGGTGCGCCGGCAGAAGCCGGTGGCGTTGCGCGACCTGCTGGACTTCCGCACCGACGGGGTGACGCCGATCCCGGTCGATGACGTCGAGAGCATCACGGAGATCCGCAAGCGCCTGGTGGCGCCGGGCATCTCGCTGGGCGCGCTGAGCCCGGAGGCGCACGAGACGCTGAGCATCGCCATGAATCGCATCGGC
>JBBSIT010000497.1:0-4236 GCA_038231995.1 Acetobacterales bacterium
CGGCCAACGTGGACGCCGTCGTGATGAGCCACGCCCACATAGACCACTGCGGCGGCCTGATCGGCGACGGAGGCAAGCACAACTTCCCCAACGCCCAGTACTATATCGGCCAGCCCGATTTCGACTACTGGACGGATGCCTCCACGATCCCGGCGGATTATCCGGCGCGGCAGCATTTCCTGGATCAGGCGCGCAACAACCTGCTTCCGGTCAAGGACCGCATCCACTTCTACAAGGATGGCGAGCAGATCCTGCCCGGCGTCACGGTGCTGTCCGCGCCGGGCCACACCGTCAGCCACTCCATCTTCATGATCGAGGCCGGCGGTCAGCAACTCTGCTACATCGGCGACCTCGCCCACCATCCAGTGCTGCTGCTGGAGCGCCCGCGCACCCAGTTCGCCTACGACACCGACCCCGTGCAATCGGCGGAGAGCCGGGTGCGCATGCTGAGCATGCTGGCGGCGAACCGCATCCCGGTGCTCGCCTACCATTTCGCCTGGCCCGGCATCGGCCATGTTTCCAAGCAGGGCGAGGGATTCCACTACTTCCCGACCCCGGTTCAGATGGAGACGGTGAGCGGGTTGTAGAGGCCACTCCAGCCTTATCGGCCAGACCGCACGGTCTGGCCGAACCTCACGCCCGGCCGAGCGGGCAACTGCCCTCGCCCATCGGGCGGAACGCCTCCTCGGCGGGCGTGCTCGCCAGCAGGCGGTAGTAGTCCCACGGTCCCTTGCTCTCGGACGGCTTCTTCACCTCGAACAGGTAGCCCGGGTGGAGCTTGCGTCCATCCGCCCGGATCGTGCCCTTGCCGAAGCAGTCGTCATCCGTCGGCATCGCCTTCATCCGGGCGATCGCCGCGGCGCCGTCCGCCTTCGCGGCCGATATGCCCATGTCCGCCGCCGCCTTCAGGTAGTGCAGCGTCCCCGCGTAGCAGCCGGCATGCAGCATGCCGGGCCAGTTGCTGGGGGTCTTGGGCCGGACGCGCTGGTTGAACGCCCGGGTGCGGTCGTTCAGGTCCCAATAGTAGCTGTTGCTCAGGGTCAGGCCCTGCGCCACCTCCAGCCCGAGCGCGTGCACGTCCGAGATGAACATCAGCATGGCGGCCAGGCGCATGCCGCCCCTGGGCAGGCCGAACTCGTAGGCCTGCTTGATGGTGTTGATCGTGTCGCTGCCGGCGTTGGCGAGGCCGAGCACCCGCGCGCCGCTCGACTTGGCCTGGATGAGGAAGGACGAGAAGTCGCTGGTGCCGGGGAAGGGGTAGGCGACCCGGCCCAGCACCTTGCCGCCGTTCTGCTGGATGAACGCGGTGGCGGTCTGCTCCAGCTGCTGGCCGAAGGCGTAATCCGCGGTGACGAAGAACCAGCTGTCGCCGCCCGCCTTGACCAGGGCGCCGCCGGTCAGCTTGGAGACCATATAGACGTCGTAGGTCCACTGGATGGTGTTGGCGTTGCACTGCGCGCTGGCGGTGAACTCGACGCCCATGCTGGAATTGACGTACGCCTTGTTCTTCTCCTTGGCGACCTGCGCCACCGCCAGGGCCACGGAGGAGTTCGGCACGTCGGTGATCATGTCCACGCCCTCGCGGTCGAACCACTGGCGGGCGAGGTTGGCGCCGATATCCGCCTTGTTCTGGTGGTCGCCGCTCACGACCTCGACCTGGAACCCTTTCCCGGCCACCCCGAAATCCTCGATCGCCTGGCGCACGCAGGCCACCGAGGTCGGGCCGGTGATGTCCCTGTAGGGGCCGGACAGGTCGGTCAGCACGCCGATGCGCAGCGTGGGCGTCTGCGCCCGGGCCCTGCCCGCCCCCAGGAGGGCCGTGGCAGCCGCGGAGCCCAGCACGGTCCGGCGAGGTATGGTCATGGCATCGTCCCTGTCTCGTGGTTCTCAGTCCGCGGCGAGGCGCGCCGGCTCCGGCGGCGCCCGGCCGCGGATCATGTCCGAGGCCTTCTCGGCGATCATGATCGTGGAGGCGTAGGTGTTGGCCGAGGGCATGCTCGGCATGACGGAGGCGTCCACCACGCGCAGGCCCTGGAGGCCGTGCACGCGCAGCTCGTCGTCCACCACCGAGGCCTTGTCGGCCGCCGGGCCCATGCGGGCCGTGCCGATCAGGTGCCACACCGTGCCGCCGTACTGGCGCGCGAAGCCCAGCAGCTCGTCATCGCTCTGCAGGGCCGGGCCGGGCAGGGTCTCGCGGTCCATGTAGGGGGCGAGCTCGGGCGTCTGCAGCAGGCGCCGGGCCAGGCGTATGCCGCCGACCATCGCCCGCTGGTCCACGAGGTGCTTGAGGTAGTTCGGCTGGATTATCGGGTCCACGAACGGGTCGGGGGAGCGGGCGCGGACGTGGCCCGTGCTCTCCGGCCGGTGCTGCCAGACGCCGCAGCTCATGCCGGGGAAGCTGTCGAGCAGGCCGACGAAGCCTTCCTTGTAGCTGGCCGGGGTGAAGACGACCTGCAGGTCGGCTCCCGGCATGGTCGGCTCCGACTTCCAGAAGACATGCACGTGCGAGGGGCTGAGGCCGAGGATGCTCGGCCGGCCGGTCATCCACCGCGCGACCTGGCCCGCGAGGCGGGGGCCGCGCGACAGCTCGTTCATGGTCGCGACGCCCTTCGCGCGGGCCACCAGGCGCACGGAGTAGTGGTCCCGGAAATTCTCGCCCACGCCGGGCAGGTCGTGCACGACTGGGACGCCGATGCCCTGCAGCAAGGCGGCGGGGCCGACGCCCGAGACCTGCAGCAGCCGGGCGGTGTTGATGGTGCCGCAGGACAGGATGACCTCGCGCCGCGCCCGCACCTGCCGCATGGTGGCGCGGTCGCGGTCGGTGACGTAGCGGACGCCGACCGCGCGCGTGCCCTCGAACAGCACGGCCGCCGCGCGGGCGTTGGTGCGCAGCTCGATCCGGCCGGTCTTGCGCGCGGGGTGCAGGAACATGCGCGCTGCGCTGCGCCGCAGGCCCCGGTGGATCGCGCGCTGGAAGTAGCCGACGCCGAGCTGGGAGCGGCCGTTGTAGTCCGGGTTGCGCGGCACCCCCAGCCCCTCGGCGCCGGCGATGAACGCCTCGGAGACGGGGTGCCGCCAGTCCGTGTCCGTGATCGGCAGCTTGCCGTCCCGCCCGCGATAGGTCTCGTCGGCGTCGTCCGCGCCGATGCGGCGCTCGCTGCGCTTGAAATACGGCAGCACGTCGGCGTAGCCCCAGCCGCGGTTGCCCCGCTGCGCCCAGGCGTTGAAGTCGTCGCTCTGGCCGCGGTTGTACACCATGCCGTTGGTGGAGCTGGAGCCGCCGACGGTGCGGCCGATCGGCACGGCGACGGCGCGGCCGTTGGTGAGCTCGCTCGGCTCCGTCTTGAACTGCCAGGTATAGGCCGGGTTGAACATGATCTTGATGAACCCGCCGGGCACGTGGACATGGGGGTGCCGGTCGGGCGGTCCGGCCTCCAGCACGCACACCGTCACGCCCGGGTCCTCCACCAGGCGGGCCGCGACCACCGAGCCGGCGGCGCCACTGCCGACGATCACGTAGTCGAACGTGTCTGCATCCTGGCCGGCCGGTGCTCTCGCCATCGAACCTCGCTCTGGCCGCCGGCCGATCCGCGGCGCGCCGTCAGCTTCCGCTGCGATCGCCGATCAGCGGGAAGAACACGTCCTTCCAGCTATCCGGCACCTTCCGCAGGAGGCCCTGCGCCGCCATGAACTTGGCGTACGTCATGATGCCCTCGGGGACGACCGAGTAGGTGATCGAGCCGTCGCTCAAGATCTTCTCGACCTCCTCGACGGAGAGCGGCACCTTCTCCGATTCGAGATAGATCGCGGCGGCCCGCTTCGAGTCGGCGGCGATCAGCTTGGCGGCGTCCTCCAAGCCGGCGAGAACGGCCCGGGCGACCTTCGGGTTGTCCTCCACGAAAGCCTGGCTCGCCGCCACCGTCGCGGCGGTCGCGTCCTTCCCGTCGAGCAGGTCCTTGGATGTCATGATCGCGGTCATGCGCGGCTCACGCCGGAGCACCTGCGAGAAGGGCGGCGTCGAGAAATAGCCGGCGATCGCCTGGCCGGAGAGGGCAGTCCGTCCTCCGGGTAAGTCGACGAACATCAGCGCAAAACCCCTTGTCGGCGGTACTTCGCCGCGTGTATGATTCCGAGCCAGGCTGCCATGCGGGAGGCGCGCTCGCCCATGGCGGACGTCCTTGAGACGCTGCGCAACAACGGGGTGGGGGACCTGCTTCCGCGCGACCTGGAGCAGCA
>JBBSIT010000498.1:0-4236 GCA_038231995.1 Acetobacterales bacterium
CGGCCGCCATCGCCGCCGCGTGTCCGGAGGCGCTGGACCTGACCGGGCGCACGGCGCTGCCGGAGTTCGCCGGGCTGGCGGCGCGGGCGACGTTCGCGGTGGGCAACGACACCGGGCCGATGCACCTGGCGGCGGCGGTCGGCTGCCGCTGCGTCGTGCTGTTCTCCGGCGAGAGCGACCCGGCGCTTACCGCGCCGCGCGGCGCGCAAGACGTGACGGTGCTGCGCGCGCCCGATCTCGCTGACCTGCCCTTGCAGAGGGTTGCGGCTGCGTTGCCGTGGGGCCATTAGAGCGGTTTCAGGCCAATCGGCCTGAGTAACCGTGTGAAACAAAATCTGGAGTGTTTTCACCGAAGGTGAGAACGCTCCAGAACAGCCCGCTTCAGAGGACCGCCGCCCATGCCCGCCATTACCCTGCCCGACCAATCCGTGCGCCAGTTCGACGCGCCGGTGACGGGCACCGCGCTGGCGGCCAGCATCGGACCCGGCCTGGCGAAGGCCGCGCTGGCGATGAAGGTCGATGGGCAGCTCACCGACTTGTCGCGCGTGATCGAGGACGACGCCGCCGTCGTGTTCGTGACCCGGCGCGACCCGGAGGCGCTGGAACTGATCCGCCACGACGCCGCGCACGTGCTGGCGGAGGCGGTGCAGGAACTCTATCCCGGCACGCAGGTAACGATCGGGCCGGCCATCGAGAATGGCTTCTACTACGATTTCGCCCGCGACGAGCCGTTCACGCCCGAGGACTTCCCCGCGATCGAGGCGCGTATGCGCGAGATCGTCGCGCGGGGCGAGAAATTCGAGTGCGAGGTGTGGGACCGCGACGAGGCCATCGCGTTCTTCGAGGCGCGGGGCGAGCGCTACAAGGCCGAGCTGATCCGCGACCTGCCGGCCAGCGAGGTCATCACCCTGTATCGCCAGGGCGATTGGATCGACCTGTGCCGCGGGCCGCACATGCGCGGCACGGGCGACATAGGCCCCGCGTTCAAGCTGATGAAGGCCGCGGGCGCGTATTGGCGCGGCGACCACCGCAACGCGATGCTGAGCCGCATCTACGGCACGGCCTGGCGCGACCAGAAGGAGCTGGACGCCCACCTGCACCAGCTGGAGGAGGCGGAGCGGCGCGACCACCGGCGGATCGGCCGCGAGATGGACCTGTTCCATTTCCAGGAGGAAGCGGTCGGCAGCGTGTTCTGGCACCCGGAGGGATGGCGGCTGTACCGTGCGGCGGAGGACTACATGCGCCGCCGGCTGGATGCGGCTGGCTACCAGGAGGTCCGCACGCCGCAGCTCCTGGACCGCAAGCTGTGGGAGGCGAGCGGGCACTGGGCCAACTACAAGGAGCACATGTTCATCGCGCGGGTGGAGGACGAGGACACCACGCTCGCGCTGAAGCCGATGAACTGCCCGTGCCACGTGCTGATCTTCCGGCATGGGCTGCGCAGCTACCGCGAGCTGCCGCTGCGCATGGCGGAGTTCGGCTCGTGCCACCGCTACGAGCCGTCGGGCGCGCTGCACGGCCTCATGCGGGTGCGGGCCTTCACGCAGGACGACGCCCATATTTTCTGCACCGAGGAGCAGATCGCGCCGGAGACGGTGCGGTTTGTGGAGTTGCTCAGCCGGGTATACCGGGACTTCGGTTTCGAGAGCTTCCGGGTGAAGCTTTCGGACCGGCCGGAGGCGCGCGCCGGGTCGGACGAGACGTGGGACCGGGCGGAGGGCGCGCTGAAGGAAGCCTGCGCGACGGCGGGCGTCGAGTATGAGCTGAACCCGGGGGAGGGGGCATTCTACGGCCCCAAGCTGGAGTTCGTGCTGCGCGACGCGATCGGGCGGGACTGGCAATGCGGCACCTTGCAGGTCGATTTCGTGATGCCGGAGCGGCTGGACGCGGAGTATGTCGGCGAGGACAGCGCGCGGCACCGGCCGGTGATGCTGCACAGGGCGATCCTGGGCAGCTTCGAGCGGTTCCTGGGCATCCTGATCGAGCAGTATGCCGGGCGGTTCCCGCTGTGGCTGGCGCCGGTGCAGGCGGTGGTGGCCACCATCGTGTCGGACGCGGAGGATTACGCGCACGAGGTCGCGGAGGCGCTGCGGGCGCGGGGGCTGGAGGTGCGGGTCGATGCGCGCAACGAGAAGATCAACGCCAAGGTGCGCGAGCACAGCCTGGCGCGGGTGCCGCTGCTGCTGGTGGTCGGGCGGCGGGAGGCGGAGGGGCGCACCGTGGCGCTGCGCCGGCTGGGCGGGGACGCTCAGGAGATGTTGACGCTCGATGAGGCCGTGAGCCGTCTTGCAGCGGAGGCGACGCCGCCCGATCTCAAGGGTCCGCAAGGGATCGCTTGAGTATCCTTGCGCGCCCGCATAAATTGCGTGTTTCTCAACGTTCATAGGAGAGTACAATAGCCCGAGGACCCCAGAGTGCCGCCGCCCCGTCCCGCGACGGGCCTCGCGTCAACGAGGACATCCGCGTCCCCCAGGTCCGCCTGATCGACGAGGAGGGCGAGATGCAGGGCGTGCTGACCACGCGCGAGGCGCTGCTGCGCGCCTATGCCGTCGGTCTGGACCTGCTTGAGATCAGCCCGAATGCTGAGCCGCCCGTCGTCAAGATACTGGACTACGGCAAGTTCAAGTACGAGCAGCAGAAGAAGAAGAACGAGGCCAAGAAGAAGCAGAAGGTCATCGAGATCAAAGAGATCAAGGTGCGCCCGAACATCGACGAGAACGACTACCAGGTCAAGATGCGCGCGATGAAGTCGTTCATCGACGAGGGCGACAAGGTCAAGGTGACGCTGCGCTTCCGCGGCCGCGAGATGGCCCACCAGGACATCGGCATCAAGGTGCTCGAACGCATCCGCAACGAGCTGGAGACCGAGACCAAGGTGGAGCAGATGCCGCGGATGGAGAACCGGCAGATGATCATGGTGCTGGCGCCGCGGTAACGCGTCCCGCCGCATCGCACGGTCGTGCGAGCGGCGAACCATGCCGGCGCTGCGGGCTTTGATGGTCGTTGCCGGCCATCACGGAGCAGAGCCCCATGGATCTCAGGACGTTTCTCGCCGCGGCCGTGTTCGGCGCCTTCGGGGTGGCGGGCGCTGGCGCCCAGCCCGCCCAGGACATGCTCGCCACGGTCCGCGCGCGCGGACAGCTCGATTCTGCGGCGTGGCGACGGCGGGCGTGGGGCTGAGCATCCCCGATAGCCAGGGCGTCTGGCGCGGCATCGACGCGGATTATTGCCGGGCCTTCGCCGCCGCGGTGCTGGGCGATGCGAACAAGCTCCGCTTCGTCGCGACCACCACGCAGCAGCGCTTCACCGCGCTGCAGTCCGGCGAGGTGGACGTGCTGGCGCGCGCGACGACCTGGACCTTCTCGCGCGACGTGACGATCGGCCTCGCCTTCACCGGCGTTAATCTGTTCGACGGCCAGGGCTTCATGGTGCGCCGGGCGCTGGGCGTGAAGAGCGCCAAGGAGTTCGACGGCGCCACCATCTGCCTGCTGCCCGGCACCACCAGCGAGCAGAACGTCACCGACTGGTTCCGCGCCAACAACATCAAGTTCAGCCCGGTGGTGATCGAGGCGGCGGCGGAGATCCAGGCGGCGTTCCTGTCCGGCCGCTGCGACGTGTATTCCAACGACCGCTCCGACATGGTCGGCATCCGCAGCGCGCAGGGGCCGCGCGCGGACGAGCTGGTGATCCTGCCGGAGACGATCAGCAAGGAGCCGCTCGGCCCGCTGGTGCGCAAGGGCGACTGGCGCTGGTTCGACATAATCAAGTGGGTCCACTACGCGCTGGTCACGGGCGAGGAGCTGGGCGTGAACAGCGGCAACGTGGACGCGATGCGGTCGAGCAAGGACCCGCAGGTCCGGCGGCTGCTGGGGCTGGAGGGCAATTTCGGCCAGCAGATGGGGCTGGACAACGCCTGGGCCGCGAACGCGATCAAGCAGGTCGGCAACTACGGCGAGCTGTGGGAGCGCAACCAGGGTCCGCTGGGGGTGGACCGCGGCGCGAACCGGCTGGCCCGGGACGGCGGGCTGCAGTTCGCGCCGCCGATGCGGTGATGTGATCGCGCGTCGGTTCTGGCGGCGGCGATAGGCGGGAAGCAGACCGACGGCGGCGCTCTCACGGCCCTCGGATAGGCGGCCTGAGCTGCAGCAGTTGGTGCATCAGCTCCATCGAGGCTTCCCGCGAGTAGGGCTTCGGCCCGGCCCAGGTCCGGAAGCGGCCCGCCGCCGCGGGAGCGGC
>JBBSIT010000499.1:0-4228 GCA_038231995.1 Acetobacterales bacterium
GGGCTGCCCGGCGTGCGCGAGGAGGCTTGGCGCTACACCAACCTGCGCGCGCTCGCGGAGGCCGGGTTCCAGGAGCCGCTGACCGCGGTCTCCATCGCGGAGCTCGATGCGCCTGAGATCGGCCTCGACGCGCCGGCGCTCGTGTTCATGGATGGCCGCTTCCAGCCGGGCGTGAGCCAAGTCCCCGAACGGGTTGAGTTCGCGACGTTCGCGGATCGCCCGGAGTTCGGCCGGCTCGCGCGGCCGGAGCGGGACGCGCTCGTGGCGCTCAACACCATGCTCGCCGAGGACGGCGCGCAGCTCGACGTGCCCGAGGGCGTGGACGCCGGCACGGTCGTGCTGCTGTCCGAGGCGTCGGACCTGCATGATCGGCCCGTCGCGTTCCATCCGCGGCACCGGGTGCATCTTGCCGCCGGGTCACGGCTGACGCTGGTCGAGATCGCACGCGGGCGGGGGCATTACCTGCACAACTCGGTGCTGGAGGCGGTGGTCGCCGAGGGCGCTGTGCTGACGCATATCCGCCTGCAGGACGAGAGCGCGGATGCGTTCCACATCGCGACTGTGTATGCCGAGGTCGCCGCGCGCGGCACCTATGACTGCTTCGTGCTGACGCTCGGGGCGCGGCTGGCGCGGGCCGAGATTCATGCGCGGCTATGTGGCGCTGGCGGGGCGGTGCACCTGAACGGGGCGCAACTGCTCGGTGGGCAGCAGCTCGGCGATATCACGACCGTCGTGGCGCATGACGCGCCGGGTTGCGCCAGCCGCCAGACGGTGAAGAACGTGCTGTCCGGGCGCAGCCGCGGCGTGTTCCAGGGGCGCATCGAGGTCGCGCGGGCGGCGCAGAAGACCGACGGCTACCAGATGAACCAGGCGCTGCTGCTGTCGCCGGACGCCGAGATCGACTGCAAGCCGCAGCTCGAGATCTATGCCGACGACGTGAAGTGCAGCCACGGCGCCACGGTAGGCGAGCTGGACGCGGACCAACTGTTCTACCTGCGCAGCCGCGGCGTGCCGGGGACGGAGGCGCGCAGCATTCTCGTGCGCGCGTTCTTGGCCGAGGCGATGGACCCGATCGAGCATGAGGGCGCCCGCGCGCTGCTGGAGCGCGGCATCGAGGCATGGTGGGAGAGGCAAGCGGCATGAACGTTATCTCACCTGGCGCAAGTCTTCGCGCGCCAACCGGCTTCGACGTCGCCCGGGTCCGGGCCGACTTCCCCATCCTGTCGCAGACCGTGCGCGGCAAGCCGCTCGTGTTCCTGGACTCGGCCGCCAGCGCGCAGAAGCCGCGCGCGGTGATCGATGCGATGGTGGGCGCGATGGAGACGCAGTACGCCAACGTGCATCGCGGGCTGCACTGGATGAGCGAGCGCACCACCGACGCCTACGAGAGCACGCGCGACGCGGTGGCCCGGCTGCTGAACGCGCCGAGCCGCGAGGAGATCGTGTTCACCGGCAACGCGACGGGGGCGATCAACTTCGTCGCGCACAGCTACGGGCGGGGGATTATGAAGCCGGGTCAGGCGGTGCTGATCTCGGCGATGGAGCACCACGCAAATATCGTGCCGTGGCAGATGCTGCGGGACGCGCATGGGATCGAGCTGCGGGTCGCGCCGATCACCGATGCGGGCGAGCTGGACCTGGCCGGGCTGGAAGCGCTGCTGCAGGACGGCCGCGTCGGGCTGGTCGCGATGACGCATATGAGCAACGTGCTGGGCAGCTACGTGCCGGCCGAGCGGGTGGCGGCGCTGGCGCATGCCTACGGCGCGAAGGTGCTGTTCGACGGCAGCCAGGCCGTGGTGCATCGCCGGGTCGACGTGCAGGCGATCGGGGCGGATTTCTACTGCTGGACCGGGCACAAGCTGTACGGGCCGACGGGGATCGGCGTGCTGTGGGCGCGTCGGGAATTGCTGGAGGCGATGCCGCCGTTCATGGGCGGCGGCGACATGATCAGCACGGTCAGCTACGAGCGCAGCACGTGGGCGGAGGTGCCGCACAAGTTCGAGGCGGGCACGCCGCCGATCCTGGAGGCGATCGGGCTGAGCGCTGCGATCGAGTATGTCGAGGCGATCGGCTATGACGCCATCAGCGCGCACGAGGCGGCGCTGACCGACCATGCGCTGACGCGGCTCTCGGCGATACCGGGCCTCAAGGTGCTCGGGACGGCGCAGGACCGGGGCAGCGTGTTCAGCTTCGTCCTCGCCGGCGCGCATGCGCATGACGTGGCGACGTTGCTGGACCGGCAGGGCATCGCGGTGCGCGCGGGCAATCACTGCGCGGAGCCGCTGATGCGGCGCCTGGGCGTGGACAGCACGGCGCGGGCGAGCTGCGGGCTGTATACCACGCACGAGGAGATCGACGTGCTGGCCGACACGCTGGACCGCGTGCGCGAGTTCTTCGCGTGAGCGCGACCAAGTTCGACGACGTGCGCGACCTCTACAGCGCCGAGATACGGACGCATGGGCGGACGCCGCTTCATGCGCGGCGGCTGGAGGCGTTCGACGGCACGGCGCGCGGCGACAACCCGATGTGCGGCGACCGCGTTCAGGTGTGGGTGCGGCGGGACGGCGATGCGCTGGCGGAGCTAGGCTTCGAGGCGCGCGGCTGCGAGGTCTCGACGGCCAGCGCCGACCTGATGTGCGAGGCGGTGGCTGGCCGCAGCGCCGGCGACGTGCAAAGCCTGGCGGACCAAGTGGCGGCGATGGCGCGGACCGGGCGGTGCGAGGCGTGCGACCCGGCGCTCGACCGGCTGCGGGCGCTCTCGGCCGTGCACGAATATCCCTCGCGCGTGAAGTGCGTGACGCTGCCGTGGCAGGCGCTGCTGGCGGCGCTGCGCGGCGACAAGGAGGCGACCAGTGAGTGACGCACCCCTGACCAACCCGGCGCCTAACCCTGGCGTGGGCACCTGGACGACGGATGGCGAGGTGCCGCCCGCGGTGTCCGAGGACGACGTGCTGGGCGCCATCGCCACGGTGTATGACCCCGAGATTCCCGTGAACATCTACGAGCTCGGCCTGATCTACGCGGTCGAGCTGGACGATGCGGGCGGGGTCAAGGTGGAGATGACCCGGACCGCGCCGGGCTGCCCGAGCGCGCAGGAATTGCCGGTGCAGGTGCGCGATGCCGTGATGGCATTGCCCGGCGTCAGCTCCTGCGAGGTCGAGACCGTGTGGGACCCGCCATGGGACCCGTCGCGCATGACCGAGGAAGCCCGCCTCGCCCTGAACATGTTCTAATCCGCAGAGAGCACCGACATGAGCACCACGACAAGCACCCGCCCGAAGCGCGCCTTGCCGCAGTTGATGAGCATGACCGACGCCGCCGCCGACCGGCTGCGCGGGCTTTATGCGGCGGGCAAGCAGGGGATGCTGCTGCGCATCGGGGTCAAGACCAAGGGCTGCTCGGGGATGAGCTACGATATGAGCTGGGTTCCCGAGCCCGGCCCCGGCGACGAGGTGGTGACCAGCCATGGGCTGACCGTGCTGGTGGACCGCAAGGCGTCGCTATTCCTGATCGGCACCGTGATGGACTACCGGGTGCGCGACCTCGAGAGCGGCTTCACGTTCGAGAACCCGAACGAGAAGGGCCGCTGCGGCTGCGGCGAGAGCTTCCACGTCTGAGCCGTTGGCTTAGCCGAACGTGATCCCGTAATTCGCGCAGATCGCGCCTATGGCGGCGCCGTCCGCGCCGGGCGGCACTTGGTCCAGCTCCTCGCTGCGACACGGGAGCCGAGGCATGCAGCGATTGAAGAGCACGGAGCCCCGCCATGGCATACCGACGCCGTCGTTTCCTACAGCTGATGGGGGCCGCCGCCAGTCTCTCGATGGTTTCCCGGCTGGCGAACGCACAACCTTATCCCTCGCGAGAGGTGCGGATAATCGTCGGTGGCTCTTGTTGGGTTCCGGGGTGGTGGGGCTGAAGCTGGGTATCGTGGCTGGAAGGCATCTGATTTGGTGGGAGGAGCGTGAGGCGAACTGCCTCGCGCGAGGAGGCTTTGCTGTCATGACCGCGCCGGATTTGGTCAACCTTTCGGGCCTGCTGGACGACGCCAAGTGCTTCGCCTTCGTGCGCCAACACCGCTGGCCAGAAGGGGTGTGTTGCCCTGGGTGCGGCAGTAACGCGGTGATCCGGGACGGGTGCGACGACACGCAGCGGCACCGGCAACGGTATCGCTGCAAGGCGTGTGCTGGGCGCTTCGACGATCTCACCGGCACGGTGCTGGCCGGGCACC